>NZ_PTFE01000147.1:0-14254 GCF_002936975.1 Bradyrhizobium sp. AC87j1 | reverse complement strand
GCGACCGAGCGCTTCTTCGACTATTGGACGCTCAAGGAGGCCTATCTGAAGGCCAGGGGCTTTGGGCTCAATCTGCCGCTCGACGCTTTCGCGATGCAGGTCTCGCGCGAGGCCATCGAGATCAGCTTCAAGCCCGATATCGCCGACGATCCCGACGGCTGGCGCTTCTCGCTGTGCTCGCCCTCGCCCTCGCATCGCCTCGCGATCGCCGACGGCTCCCGTGCGGACGGTGGCCTTCCCATCAGCCGCAATGCCTGGCCGCTCCAGGAAGCGGCTGAATGACGTCGCCGCGGCTGCGCGTCTTTCCCGCGATTTCGCGCAACCGCGACCCCCAGAAATATATCGGCGAGCTGATGCGGGTGGCGCGGTTCGCCGACCGTAACGGCTTCGAAGGCATTTTGCTGTTCGAAGGCAACGACGTGTTCGTCGAGCCCTGGGCCATGGCCCAGCACATCATGGCGGAGACGACGCGATCTTCGCCGCTCATCGCCGTCAATCCGGTCTACATGCACCCGTTCACGGCGGCGAAATTCGTCTCGTCCCTGGCCCAGCTTCACGGCCGCAAGGTCTATCTCAACATGATCACGGGGACCGCGGTCAGCGACTTGCAGGGGCTCGGCGACGACCAATCGCATGCCGACCGCTATATCAGGCTCGGCGAATTCGTGGAGCTGATGCGGCAGTTGCTGGCGAGCCCGCGGCCGGTGAATTTCGAGGGCAGCTTCTACCGTGCCCACCATCTGCAGCTTCGCCCGCACCTGCCGGCGGAGCTGATGCCCGAATTCCTGATTGCGGGGCAATCCGAGGCGGCCCAGCACGTGGCGAAGGAGACGGGCTGCATCAAGATGCAGATGCTGCCGCCGGATCTCGATCGCGGCCTCCACTCGCCCGGCATGAATTTCGGCATCTTCGCCCGCGAGGGACGCGAGGAGGCGCGGCAGGCTGCGAAGCTACGTTTCCGCGACAACCCTGACGATCGCGAGCTGCTCGCGCTCACCATGGAGAACACCGATTCCGTGTGGAAGCGGCACCTCTATGCCGGCCAGAGCGGCGATCTCGCGGACAATGGCTACTGGCTGCTGCCGTTCCTGACCTTCCAGGCCGACTGCCCCTATCTCGTCGGCAGCTACGAGGAGATCGGCGCGAAGCTGAAGGACTTTGCGGCCAAGGGCCTGACCACTGTTATGCTCGACATGGTCGCCGACGAGGCCGAGATGCAGCACGTCTGCAGGGCGCTTGCGGCGAGCGGGATGTTCTAGCCATCACTCTCGCCGTTTGGCCGGGCTCGTCCCGGCCATCCACGCCTTGCTCCACGCGCGAAGAACGTGGATGCCCGGGACAAGCCCGGGCATGACGACCAACGCCGGGAGAGGTGAAGATCCCTCACCGCGCCTCTTCAAATCCGGCCAGCACCGAGGTCAGGTTCGCGCCCAGAATATCCGAGAGATAACCGCCCTCCTGCACGAACACGGTCGGCAGGCCCATCCTGGCGATGGCCTGGCCGATGCGGCGGAAGCCGGGCGTGGTGACAGCCAATCCCTTGAGCGGATCGTGCTCGGAGGCATCCAGGCCGAGCGCGATGACGAGGGCACCGGGGGCAAAGGACTCGATCGCCTTGCGCGCCACATCCATCGCCTGGATGTAGCCGTCATCGCCGGTGCCGATGGCGAGCGGGATGTTGAGATTGGTGCCGAGGCCGGGCCCCTCGCCGCGCTCGTGCGCATAGCCCCACACATAGGGATAGTAGGCGATGGGATCGGCGTGGATCGACACCGTGTAGACGTCGGGCCGGGCGTAGAAGATGCCTTGGGTGCCGTTGCCGTGATGGACGTCGACGTCGAGGATCACGACGCGCTCGTGCTTCTGCCGCAGATGCGCCGCGGCGATCGCGCTGTTGTTGAGAAAACAGAAGCCGCCGGCCATGTCGCGATAGGCGTGATGACCGGGCGGACGGCAGAGCGCATAGGTCGCATCTTCGCCGTCCATCACCATCTGCGCGGCGGTGACCGCAACATCCGTCGCGGCACAGGCCGCAGCCCAGGTGCCCGGACCGATCGGCGCCGCGGTGTCGGCGGTGTGCCAGCCGAGCTTGCCGACGATGTGGGTCGGATAGGTCGCAGCATGCCGCACCGGATGGATGTTGCCGATCATCTCCGGCCCGGAATCGCCGAGCGCGGTCCAGGCGTCCCAGGCTTCGCTCAGGAACGACAGATATTCCGGACTGTGAATGCGCGCGCGAGGGCCCTGTCCGAATGTGGTCGGCTCGACCAATTGATGCTTGCCCTCCTTCAACCCCTTGAGCAGGCGGTCGGCGCGCTCCGGCTGCTCAGTGGTGCGCTTGACGACACCGCGAACCAGGAAGAATTGCGGATCGTGGCTGCGGTGCAGTTCGGTATGGACGGCTTTCACTCAAACACTCCGTGGTCGCGTGCTCGCAGATGTCTTGATCGCTGCGGCGGCCAGATGCAAGCAAGAAGAATGCCGTCTCGCCCTGCGGCGGAAGCAGATCGCCTCCGGCGCTCAGCAGCGCCCGCGCTGCAGGCAGTGCTCGCGGCCCGGCTGATCGGTACGGAAGGACTCGATGAAGCCGCCTTGACGCTGGGTGACGAAGACGGTCTTGCCGTCGCTGCCGCCGAAGGCGAGGTTGGTCGGCTCCTTGGCCTTCAGCGCGATCTCCCGCTCGACCGCGCCGTTCGGCTTCATCAGCGCGATCGTGCCCTTGAGAATGCGCGCGACATAGAGCCGGCCGATGACGTCCGTGCGCAGTCCGTCGACGGTGTCGGGCTGAAATGCCTTGACGAGCTTTGCGCCGGTGAGCTCGTTGCCGTTGATCGCATAGGACCAGATCTGGCCGCTGCTGGATTCGCCGACATAGAGCGTCTTGCCGTCGGGGCTGAGATCGATGCCGTTGGTGGTGCCCATCGCGCGCGGCGCCGACATGATCTGTCCCTGCACCGTGCCGTCGGCGGCTTTCGCAATCCGCCAGATATGGCCTTCGCGGCCCTTCCAGTTCGGATCGGTCGCATAGATCGTGCCCTCGCGCGCGATCGTGATGTCGTTGGGCTGGTTCATCTCGTCGGAGTGATACCAGACGGACGGCTCGGTCGCCCCCTTCGCAATCGTGAAGATGTTGTGCTTCTTGTAGTCGGCGATGAACATGGTGCCGCTCCGGTCGAAGCGGATGGCGTTGCCGACACTGCCATCGGGCAGCGCCGTGAACGGCTCCGACGCGGTGCCACCGGCGGGCAGCCGGCCGATGGTGCCGGGCTTGCCGAGATTGACCACGAACAAATTGCCGTCGAGGTCAGCCGCGGGGCCCTCGATGCCGAAGGTGTATTCGCCGGGGGGTGTCACCTGCGCGCTCTCGAACAGCTTCGTCTGCGCTTGCGCGGATGCCGTCGCAACGGCGAGTAGGACGCTACTGCACAGGCACCAGAAATTCCTGCCGGATGTAATAGCCATCGCCGTCGGTGCACTCGCCATTCAAATAGGGATCGGCAGGCCGGAAGAATCGGCTGAAGCCGGGTTTGTCTACAGCGCTCCTTTGTGTCACGACAACGACCTTTCCGGCCGGTATTTCGCCGCATTCCTTGCTGGTTTTGCCGAAGAACTTGCGCTGCGGCGGGCCCGGCTTGATCCGCATCCGCGTACCCGGAACCATTGTCGCGACGAGCAGATCCGCCGTGTCCAGCAGGCGTTTGTAGCCGGGCTCGGTCTTCGGCAGGCTCTCGCCGCCCGGCGGCATCAGCTTCTCCGCGCCGAGACCGCGGAGCCGCGTGCGCAACTTGCCGGCGTCGGGATCGCCGGGATAGATCCAGCCGTCCTGCGAAAGCATGAAGCGGAGCACCACTGCGTCCTTCTCCGCCTCCGATTGGCCGCCCTTCAAACCGAAATCGGAATGGCAGCCGGCGCAATGCTTCTCCACGAGGCCCTTGCGCAGGGTGGTCAGCCGGGCGCTGTTCTGCACATCCCTGGCGACAAAGGCCGCGAGCTGGTCGATCAGCGCCTGGCTGCGCATGTCGCACGGCAGCGGTGGCGGCGGATCACCCGCGGCACGATCAATCCGGATCACCGTCTGGTTCTTGTCCTCGACCAGCCAGATCGCACCATCTTCCGCGACTGTCATGCCGACCGGCGCCCCTTGCGGCCGCGCGCCGTTGACGCGGTGCCAGCCTGCGATCAGCTCGTCGAACGGCGCGGCGGCGACCTCGCCGGCGTCGGTCTGAAAGCTGCGCACCGGATCGGCCGCGCAACTGACGTGGTAGCGCACCGGCGCCGGGGAAGCCTTGGGGAAACCGCGATCGTCGACGTCGTAGACGAGGACACGGCTGCCGGTCGGACGATAACCGTGGAGGCCGACCAGCAGCTTGCCCTCCAGCTCCGGAAATTTGCTGCCGTGATAATAAAGCATCGCGAGCGGCGCGCCGTGCGGCGGCATCAGCGAGAACGGCGGCTTGTAGAGCGCGTTGGCCGTGCAGAGCGACTTGTAGACCCCACCTTGCAGCAGGCTTCTGAATTCCGGGCTCGGCGTCGACAAATCGTAGCAATAGGGCCAGCCATAATGCCTGCCCTGCTCGATCGCGTTGATCTCCTCGTTCGGCTTGAAGATGTCGGGCAAGTCGCGGCTGTTCTCGCCCTGCAGGAAGGCGTAGCCGGCCTCGGGAAACTTCGGATGCAGCGCCAGCGCCATCGAGTTGCGCAAGCCCCGCGCATAGACAATGTGCCGCGGATCGGCATCGCCAAGCTTCAGCGCCGGGAAGACGCCACCCGTGGGCGGCGCGAACAGCCAGATCGATGCCATCGCGGAAGCGCCCTCGGCCGCCGCGCAAGGCTTTGTGATCGGCGCCGGCGTGATGCAATCGTCGCTGTGCGAGCCGACGTTGACGAATAGCCGCCCGTTCCTGTCGAAGACGAACTGCTTGAGCGGATGCGCGCTCTCCTGGATCCCAGTGCCGTCGGGCAGCGTGATCCGGCGGCCCGGCAGATGACGGATGATGGTCTCGACCGTGCCGCCCGGACTGTCGGCGAGGGGGTCGAACCGGAAGATGGTCTCGGCGGTCGAGGCGTAGAGCTTTTTGTCCGGGCCGATGGTCAGGCCGAACGGATATTCGATTCCCGTCAGAAGCTCCCTGAACCGTTGGCCCTGGGCCGCGCGCGGGTCGAGCAGCAGCAGCCGTCCGTCGGTGTGGCCCCAGCCGCCCATGTCGGCCACCACGAACAGCTCCCGGCCCGGCACCTGGACAATCGCGCGCGGGAATTTCAGGCCATCCTCTTCGCTGGCGACGAGCCCGGCGCAAAATCCGGCCTTCATGTCGATCTGGATCCTGGGAAAAGCGAGATCGCCATTGCCGCAGGTTTCCGCGCCGATCGCATAGCCGCTGCGGCGGAGCGGCTCCGATGACGCCGCCGAGGCGAGCCCAAGCAGGACCGCCAACACCCCCGCACATCCGCGCAGGCTTCGGCGTCCACGCCTGGATGTGAAGTAGCTCACGGCGTCTCCCCCGACTTCGCGCGAAACAGCTGTTTCATGGCGTCCGAACGCCGTCCAGTCGAACATCACTCGCCTGTGATTAAACCTGTAACGACCTCTGAGCCGACCAATATCCGTAGATTCCCTTACCGGGCTCGACCCGAATGTTTCGCGAAGGGCTCGGGTGGTATCGATTTGCCATCCAAGTTACTCCCGCCAGGAGGCGCATATGGTCCAGGTCTATTTTCACTGCTCCAACACCGAGGGCACGCTGATCGACCGCTACGGCGCCGCCGTCTCCAATCTCACGGAGGCGCGCGACCGTGCCTCCCAGATCATGAATTCGATGATCCAGACGCCCGGCGCTGAAGACTGGCGCGATTGGGTGATCCATGTCAGCGGCTCCGACGGCGAGGATCTGTTCGATCTTCCCTTCACCGCCATGCTCGGCAAGCCGCATTGAGGTGATGTCATGTTGCTCGCTTCACTGAGCCTGTTCCGCCAGCCCGTGAACTTCGTCGCCGCCAAATGGCAGACGCTGATCAGGGTCGCGGGCGACCCCTACCGCCCCGAGCTGCACTACATGCGCGGGCCGGGCCCCAAATGGCGCGCCAAGTATCATGCCAGCCGGCTGAACCGCTCGCTCTGAGCCCAGCACCCTCGCCGCTTCCAATCTCCGTCTCTCCTTCGTCATGGCCGGGCTTGTCCCGGCCATTTTCGTTCTTGGATCATCTACGCGAGACGTGGATGGCCGGGACAAGCCCGGCCATGACGGCGTGGTGATAGGACCCCACCTCACTTCCCGGTAAACCTCGCCTTGCGCTTCTCCACGAAGGCGTTGCGCCCCTCGACGGCGTCGGCGCTCTTGCGGACCACCGCCTGAAGCTCGATCTCGCGGCGGAACTGCGCCTCGTAGGTCGCATGCTCGCTCTCCTCGACGAGCAGGCGCGTTGCCACCAAAGCGCGTGTCGGGCCCTCCGCCAGACGGCGCGCCAGAATCAGCGCCTCGTCCATCAGCTTCGCGTCGTCCACGACCTGCCGCACCAGGCCGATCTCCTGGGCGCGTTCGGCCGTCAGCGGCTCGTTCAGCAGCATCAGCTCAAGCGCGCGCTGGCGGCCGATCAGCCGCGGCAACAGCCAGGTCGAGCCGAGATCCGGCACCAGCGCGATGCGGCTGAACACCTGGATGAAGCTCGCCGACCGCGCCGCCACGATCATGTCGCCGGCCATGGCGAGGCTGAAGCCGCCGCCGGCCGCGACGCCATTGGCGGCGACGACGACGGGCACGCGGCATTCGCGCAGCGCCTTGAAGGCGGGCCAGTAGAACCGCATGACGCCGGCTGCAAGATCCTCACCCAGCGCTTCCGACGCCTTCAAATTCTGTCCTGAGCAAAAACCGCGCCCCGCGCCGGTGAGGATCAGGGCTCGAATACCCTCGTCCTGCGCCATCTCGCCGATGGCGGCGGCGAGCGCGCCGAGCAGGTCCGGCGTCATCGCGTTCAGGCTCGCCGGCTCGTCGAGCGTCAGGATCCCGACCGCGCCATCCCGCGCCTGTTTCACACCAGCCATGTCGCGTCTCCCTTTGGATTTTCTCGTTGGTGGCAATGTGCCATCCTTCGCAACGCCCGCCAATGCTGAGCTTCCGCGCCAGCACAGCAACGCCAGAACAACAGAGATCAAGACGACATCATGCCTCATCAGTTCAGCCTCAACCAAACCGTCCGCAAACCCGCCGTCACGTCCAAGGGCGGCATCGTCGCCTCGCAATCGCGGCGAGCGGCCGAAGTCGGGGCGCAGGTGCTGGCGGCGGGCGGCGACTGCGTGGACGCGATCGTCGCAACCACCATGGCGCTGAACGTGCTGGAGCCCTGGAACAGCGGCATCGGCGGCGGCGGTGCGATGGTGCTTTACCGTGCCAAGGAAAATCGCTTTGAGGTGATCGACTACGGCATGTGCGCGCCGCAGAGCCTGCGCGTTGCCGACTATCCGCTCAGCGGCGAAGGCGCGGCCTCCGATCTCTTCCCCTGGCTGCGGGTGAAGGACGATCGCAACATCCACGGCCCCGGTTCGATCGCCGTGCCCGGCGTCGTCGCCGGGATGGAAGAGGCGCATCGCCGCTACGCCAAAATGCCGTGGAAGGATCTGGTCGCGCCGGCAGCCAGGCTCGCCGGCGAAGGCTTGCTGGTCGATTGGTGGACCACGGTGACGATCTCGGGCTCGGCCGCCGATCTCAGGCGCTATCCCGCCAGCGCGGCGGCGTTCTTGAAGGACGGGCTGCCGCCGAGCGCACCATGGGGCATCAAGGCCGAGACGCGACTGCCGCAGGACACGCTGAAGGCGACGCTGTCGCATCTCGCCGAGGCCGGACCGCGCGATTTCTACCAGGGCGATCTCGCCAGGAGCATCGCTTCCGACATCAAGACCGATGGCGGTTCGCTGTCGGTCGAGGACCTCGCTGCCTTCCGCGCGCATCTGCGCGAACCGCTGGCGATCCCGTATCGCGGCGGCAAGGTGTATGCGACACCTGAGCTCACGGCCGGGCCCACCATGGCGCACGCGCTGCGCCTGTTGCAGCAGAGCTTGACGCCGGCGAGCGCGCCGGACGCGGCCGCCTATGTCGAATATGCCCTCGCTCTGCAAGCGGCCTTCCGCGAGCGGCTCAAGGACATGGGCGACGCCGACGGCAAACGCTCGCTCGGTGCCGAATATCTGGCGCCCGCCTGCACCACGCATTTCTCCGTGGTCGACCGACACGGCAACATCGCCGCCGTGACACAGACGCTGCTCTCGTCCTTTGGCTCGAGATATGTGACGCCGCACACCGGCGTCGCCATGAACAACGGCATCATGTGGTTCGATCCGACGCCGGGCACCACCAATTCGCTCGCGCCCGGCAAGCGCTGCCTCTGCAACTACACGCCCGTCATTGCCGAGACCAGTGACGGCAAGCGGCTCGCGGTCGGCGCCTCCGGCGGCCGCCGCATCCTGCCGTCGGTGATGCAGCTCGTCTCCTTCGCAATGGATTTCGGCATGGACCTCGATGCCGCCATCCACCAGCCGCGCATCGACGCCAGCGAGGGCGCGGTGGTGATCGGCGATGCTCGTTTGCCGGAGGACGTGCGCAAGACGCTGGGCTCGCGCTTCGACTATGAAGAGACCCGCGTGCAGGCCTTGCCGCAAAAATTCGCCTGCCCGAGCGTGGTGATGCGCGAGGGCGACACGAATTCCGGCGCGGTCGAGATCTTTCAGCCCTGGGCCGACGCGGTGGCGGAAGCCTGAGCGCATCGATCAATGCGGGATTGTGCCAGCGCGCGTTGAGCTCTCGCGCGATTGCGCATCTGCGCGAGCGTCATGACTCCTCCACATTCGCAGGGAACTTACCTACCGGCCGTTCGTTGATTGAACGGACAAGTGCGCTCGCCCCAGTGGAGGACATATGAAGAAACTTGCGCTCGCCGCGTCGCTGATCCTTGCAGCCGGCCTCACATTCAGCAGTCCTGCCCTGGCCAAGGGCGGGCATGGCGGCGGACATGGGCACGGCCATGGTCATGGCCATTCGATGGGTCATCATCACCACGGCTCGCCGCCCGGCTGGTCGCGTGGGCGCAAAGTCGGCTGGCGCGGTCACGGTTGCCCGCCCGGCCTGTGGAAGCAGGGCCGCTGCTGAAGCCCGATATCTGCCTATGATGCAAGGCGTCGCTCCTGACCGGGCGGCGCCTTCTTCACATGCCGAGCCGGTCCCGTATGCGGCCCGCGATCACAGCGGTCGTCACACCCACCGGCCAGAACGCGTGCATCGGGATCGGCTTGATGCCCGTGATGGGCATGTCGATCTCGGCCTTGGCGCCGCCGATCAGGCGGCGGGCAAGCTGCGCACCCATTGCTGTCGCGAGCGCGACGCCGCGGCCATTGCAGCCGAGCGAGATCAAAATGCCTTCGGCAGGCTCATGCACATGGGGATAGTGATCCCCGGTGATGGCGAGACGACTATTCCAGCCGTGCGTCCAGGCAACACCCCTGAGCTGCGGCCATAGCCGCTCGGCATAGCGCATGAGATAGGCGACGTCGTACGGCGACTTGATCCAGCGCATCGGGCCGCGGCCGCCCATCAAGAGGCGATTGTGCTGGTCGATGCGGTAATAGACGGTGATGTGGCCGCTCTCGTACAGCACGGACCGCGTCGGCATGATCGCGCGGGCAACCGCGTCGGAGAGCGGCGCCGTGGCGGCGATCGAGGAGAACACGGGCACGATGGTGCGGCGGAGCGCGGGCCAGAGATCGTCGGTAAAACCGTTGGTGGCGAGCAGGACCTTGTTGGCATGAACCACGGCCCGCGGCGTCTCGATGCGCCAGCGGCTGCCGTCGCGGCGTAGTGACAGCGCCTGCGTCTCGCCATGCACCTTCGCGCCCGCCGAGATCGCCCCACGCGCGAGACCGCGGGCGTAGCTGAGCGGATGCAGGTCGCCGCCGCGCGCATCCAGCATGGCGCCGATGTAGCGGTCGGTACCGGTCATCTCGCGCAACTGCTCGCGGTTCAGATATGTCACCGGCATGCCGCGGCGGATGCATTGCTGCGCCGTTGTCTCGATCGCCGCGGCGCTGGTCGCGTTATAGGCCGCGCGCAACGTACCGTTCTGCCGCGCCTCGCACGGGATCTGGTAGCGGCGGATCAGTTCGTGGGTGAAGTTCGTGGTCCCGTAGGAGAACTCGATCATGCGGCGGCCGAGGTCTACGCCGAAATCAGCCTCGATCTGATCAGGATCGTGCTTCAGGCCGGGATTGGTGTGGCCGCCATTGTTGCCGGACGCGCCCCAGCCCGGCTCCTGCGCCTCCAGCACCAGCGCCTCGACACCCTGCTCCGCAAGATGCAACGCGGTGGACAGACCGGTGTAGCCCCCGCCGATGATCGCGACCGAAACATTCTTGTCCATATCGAGCGGCGGCGTGGCGACCGGCGCGACGGCGGTGTCGGCATAGAGCGAGGGCGGCAGAGGCAGGCGCGCAAGCATGGCGAAGACCGGTCAGAGCGGATGCAGCACACGCCGCAAGAAATCCTGCGTGCGCGGATGCTGGGGTTGGTTGAGCAGCGCCTTGGCCGGCCCCTGCTCGACGATGACGCCGCCGTCGATGAACAGCACGCGGGCGGCGACGTCGCGGGCAAAGCCCATCTCGTGGGTGACGACGACCATGGTCATGCCGTCGTCGGCGAGCTTGCGCATGACGCCGAGCACGTCGCCGACCAGTTCGGGGTCGAGCGCCGAGGTCGGCTCGTCGAACAGGATCGCCTTGGGCTGCATGGCAAGCGCCCGCGCGATCGCGACGCGCTGCTGCTGGCCGCCGGAGAGTTGCGGCGGATGCGCATCGGCCTTCTCGGCAAGCCCGACCTGGGCGAGCAGCGCGCGGCCGCGCTCGAGCGCCTGCGCGCGCGATTCCCTTTTCACGTAGAGCGGCCCTTCGATGACGTTCTCCAGCGCGGTGCGATGCGGAAACAAATTGAAGCGCTGGAACACCATCGAGACCTGGGTGCGGATGTTGACGATCGACGGCGCGTCGCGATCGACCTTCAGGCCCTCGACGCTGATCTCGCCGCGGTCGTAGCTCTCGAGCCCGTTGATACAGCGCAGGATGGTGGACTTGCCGGAGCCGGAGGGACCGACGATGCAGACCACCTCGCCCTTCTGCACCGAGGCCGTGATGCCCTTGAGCACCTCGTTCTCGCCAAAGCTCTTGTGGACGTCGTTCAGCTCGATCATCGCTTGCCGGCCCGCTTCTCGAAGTGACGGACCAGCAGGATCAGCGGAATGCTCATGGTGAGATACATCAGCGCAACAAGCGTGAACACGCTGGTATTCTTGAAGGTCGAGGACGCAATCAGCTTGCCCTGCAACGCAAGCTCGGCGACCGTGATGGTCGAGGCTTGCGAGGAATCCTTCAGCATCATGATCATGACATTGCCGTAAGGCGGCAGCACGATGCGCACCGCCTGCGGCAGCACCACGCGGCGCATGGTCAGCCACCAACCCATTCCGATCGATTGCGCCGCCTCGATCTGGCCCTTGTCGATCGCCTCGATGCCGGCCCGGAAATTCTCGGCCTGATAGGCCGAATAGGCGATGCCGAGCCCGAGGATCGCGGCCTGCAAGGCGGACAGCGTGACGCCGAGATCGGGCATCACGAAGTAGAGATAGAACAAGAGGACGATGATCGGGATGCCGCGGATCACATTGATCAGGCTGGCGCTGATCATCGACAGCGCCTTGATGCCGGAGACCCGCATCATCGCCCAGATCAGGCCGAGCACCGTCGAGAGCAGCAGCGAGCCCACGGTGACGACGATCGTCAACACGACGCCGTTCATCAGGATCGGGAAGAACTCGACGGCGTCGTGCCAGAAGCCTTTCATCGGGCAGCCTTCATCGATCCGAACTTATCGATCAGCCCTGAGCCTTGAGGCCCCATTTATCGAGGATCTTGTCGATGGTGCCGTTAGCTTTCAGCTTCGCGAGCGAGGCGTTGATCTTGCCGAGCAGCGCGGCCTCGCCCTTGCGCACGCCGATGCCGACCGAGCCGACGGTGACGGGCTTGTAGCCATCGACGAGACGCACTTCGGGGAAGCCGCCCTGCTTCAGATTGTAGGCGAGGATCGGATAATCGGCGTAGCCGGCCTTGAGGCGGCCGGTGTTCACGTCGCGCAGGATGTCCGGAATGGTGTCATAGGCTTTCACGTCCGCGAACAGGCCGGACTTCTTCAGCGCGTCGACGAAGGCGGTGCCGACCTGGGCGCCGACCGTCTCGCCCTTCAGATCGTCCTGCGTAGCATAGGCCTTGGTGTCGCTCTTCGGCACGACGAGGCCTTCGCCATAGGTGTAGATCGGGTCGGAGAAGTCGACGACCTCCTTGCGCGGTGCGGTGATGAACATCGCGGCCGCGATGATGTCGATCTTGCTCGAGGTCAGCGACGGGATCAGCGCCGAGAACTGCATCGGCTCGATCTGCACATTGAAGCCGGCATCCTTGCCCACTTCAGTGACGAGATCGACCATGATGCCCTGGATGCTGTTGGTCTTGGTGTCCAGGAACGTGAAGGGAATGCCTGTCGGCGTCGAGCCGACCTTCAGCACCTGCTGCGCCGAAGCGGGCGCCACGGCTGCCAGTGCGAGCGCCGCGACCGCGGCCAGACCAAAACGCTTCATCGCATCCCCCTTTGGGTCTGGCCGATGGCGGCGCTCGCGGGTGTCGTGATCAGACGTTGCGAGCCGAGCCGTTTCGGCCTATTTTCACCAATATGAAAATTTGGCCACACTTTCGCGAACGATGCAAGCGGTTTTCATGCACATGAAGGATGCGGTTTGACGTGAGCGGTGGCAAAAGAATGCGCAGACCGGCCGCGACAAAGCCGGCCAAGAAGGTGAAGGCCAAAGCCGTCGCCAAACCTGCCGAGCCCGCGATGGACGTCGCGGTCGGCCGCCGCATCAGGGATCTCCGGCGCGTCAGGCAATTCTCGCTGGAAACGGTCGCGGCGCGCACGGACCTGTCGATCGGCTTTCTCAGCCAGATCGAGCGCGGCCTGTCGTCACCCTCGCTGCGCGTGCTGGCGACGCTCGCCGACGTGCTCGGCGTCGGCATCGCCGCACTGTTCGGCGCAAGCCCAAGCGCCGACGGAACCTCCGACCAGGTGGTGACGCGCGGCCTGCGGCGGCCCGAGCTGAAGCTCTGGCGCACCGGCGTGTCCAAGCAATTGCTGAGCCCGGCGAGTGCCGACAACAAGCTCAATCTGTTCCTGGTGCATCTGGAGCCCGGCGGCTCAACCGGCGACGAGCTCTACACCCATGACGGCGAAGAGGCCGGCCTCGTGCTCGAAGGCGAGATGATGCTGACGGTGGACAGCGAGACATGGTCGCTAAAGACGGGCGACAGCTTTCGTTTCGCCAGCCGCCGGCCGCACCGGTTTTCAAATCCAGCCGAGGATGCGAAGGCCGTGGTGCTGTGGGTGAATTGCGTGACGGGGGCGGGGTAGTTTGCCGGCACGCCGTCTGCTGGCATGATGTGAAGGCATTCTGCAGGACGAAGGGCCCCGTCGATGGTTGACCTCATCATCGCTGCGATCCGGCGACGGCTGAAGACAAGGCCAACCGATCTGGGCCAACCTCTGCGCACGGGACTCATCCCCGCCAGGGCAGGCAATATTGCCTCCGACGAAGAACATCTTCGTTTCCGGCTGCCACCCCTCTTGAAGCGAATGTATGCAGATATCGGCAATGGAGGTTTTGGCCCCGGATACGGGCTCATCGGACTGACGAACGGCATTCCCGACGATTCCGGCAAGACCGCTGTGGCGATCTACGATTTGTTTCGGAGTGCGCCAGAGTTGGCTTGGCCGGACGGCCTTCTGCCGATCTGCCATTGGGGATGCGCCATCTACTCGTGCGTCGATTGTTGCGATCCGGATTTCCGGATGCGGATTTTCGATCCCAACGTTCATGATGGCGATGACTGGACCGACGCATTCTTCGAGGACGCTCCCAGTATCGAAGACTGGATTGGATCGTGGGCCTCTGGCGTCAATCTGTGGGACGCAATGTATGGCGACGAAGGCCATATCGCCCGGACCATATCTGCGCGCCGCAAGCGGCCTTGAGCCGGGCACCACCAACTTCCCGTCATCCTTGTAAGTCTCGAATCGCTGGATCGGATAGAGTGTCCGGTGCGGTAACGGACGGGAGACCGCTTCATCCAAGGGCTTTGAAGCCCGTACCTCAGCGCGGCGCCCCGTCCGTTGTTCCA
>NZ_PTFE01000146.1:0-15017 GCF_002936975.1 Bradyrhizobium sp. AC87j1 | reverse complement strand
CTCCGTGCCAGCCCGGGCCGCCACCATGCCAGTGGGCGGAAGCCGAGGTCGGCGCCAGCGCGGCACCCAGCGCAACCGCAGCGACAGCGGCAAGCGAAAGTTTCCTCAACATGGTGATCTCCTCAATACTGCCGGCGCGGGGCTATCGCGTCCGATGGAAAGGCCGCCGAAACGGTCCGCCCAGTGATCGGGCTTCGGTTTCGATGGGGCCAACCCTACGCAGGCAAGGCTGAACCGAATCCTGACAGGGGCTTCAGATTGGGTTCATCTGGGTGAAATTGTCGTAATCCAGATTGAAACCGCAGGGTCCGGTCCTGCGGCGAAGCGCCTGTGACGTCATACCGGCGATCGCTTGCCGGATGGCAAAGGCGCCGATATAAGCCCGGCAACTCGACAACCACCGCTTTTCTTCCCAAGGACAAGATTATGGCCATCGAACGCACTTTCTCGATCATCAAGCCCGACGCGACCGCGCGTAATCTGACCGGCGCCGTCAACGCCGTGATCGAAAAGGCGGGCCTGCGCATCGTCGCGCAGAAGCGCATCCGCATGACCAAGGAACAGGCCGAGACCTTCTATGCCGTCCACAAGGCGCGGCCGTTCTTCGGCGAGCTCGTCGAGTTCATGACCTCCGGCCCGGTCGTCGTCCAGGTGCTGGAAGCCGAGAACGCCATCGCCAAGTACCGCGACGCGATGGGCGCGACTGACCCGTCGAAGGCCGCCGACGGCACCATCCGCAAGCTCTACGCCAAGTCGATCGGCGAGAATTCCGCGCACGGCTCGGATGCGCCGGAGACTGCCGCGATCGAGATCGCGCAGTTCTTCTCGGGCAACGAGATCGTCGGCTGATCCATCGGCTGATAAGTTAAATCGACGGGGAAGGACGTATTGTGAGCTGGCTCTGGCAGATCTTCGATCCCGCGACGATCGGGGCATTCTTCACCCAGTTTCGCAACGAGATGGCCGAACCGACCTTCTGGATTGCGGTCGGCAAGATCATCTGGATCAACATCCTTTTGTCCGGTGACAACGCGCTGGTGATCGCGCTCGCCTGCCGCGGCCTCTCGCCGCGACACCGCCTGTGGGGCATGATCTTCGGTGCCGGCGCCGCAGTGCTGCTGCGGATCATCTTCACCGGCATCGTCGCAACCCTGATGGAGCTGCCGTACCTCAAGCTGATCGGCGGTCTCGCCCTGATCGTGATCGCGGCCAAGCTCCTCGTGCCGGAGCATGACGAGGACGACGACGTCGACGCTGCCTCGCATCTGTGGCAGGCCATCCAGATCGTCGTGGTCGCCGACATCGTCATGTCGCTTGACAACGTCATTGCGGTCGCAGCCGCCGCCAATGGCAGCGTGCCGCTCCTGATCCTCGGCCTTGCCATCAGCGTGCCGCTGATCGTCGCCGGTGCGGCGCTGATCATGGCGCTGCTCGAAAAGCTGCCGGTGCTGGTCTGGGCGGGTGCTGCGCTGCTCGGCTGGATCGCGGGCGAGGTGATGGCGACCGATCCCGGTGTCGCGCCGAAGCTGCACACGCTGTTCGACGGCCCGTTCGGCGCCTCGCTGGACAGCATGCTCGGCGCCTTGCGCATCCCGCCGCAATTCGGCCATGGCGGAGCCGGCGGCGAATATTTCTGCGCAGCTCTCGGCGTCGTCGTCGTGCTGGTGGTCGGCACCATCTGGCGCCGCCGCAAGCTGACTGCCGCCGCACTGGAATCGTCCGAGCGGCACGCCAGGGCGTCGGCGGAGTAGGCCCGCTCAGTCGATCGTGCCGAGTTCCGTCACGGGTATCGTCCAGTAGACCAGCTTGGTTCCGGCGAACGAAACCCGCAGACGGTGGAGCAAGCGGCCGGCATCTGTCCCTGCGAGCACCACCTGCACGACGGCCTGATCGGCGTGGCCCTTCACGCGTTCGGCGGCCGTATGCAAACGGATCTCAGTGCCGTGACCGGCTCCGTGCGATGCCGTGAATCCCGAAACCAGGTCGGTCTGCTCAGTGAGATAGTCGAACACCTCCTCGCGGAGGAGATGCGGCACAATCAGCGTCAGACAGACCGGCTGCTCGATCATTTAGCCACCTTCGACGATCCGCCATAGCGGCGATACAGAATCGGCAGGAGAATCAGGGTGAGCAGGGTGGAGGACAGCAGTCCTCCGATTACGACGATTGCGAGCGGTCGCTGTACTTCGGAACCCGGGCCGGAGGCGAACAGCAGCGGGATCAAGCCCAGCGCCGTGATGCTCGCGGTCATCAGCACGGGGCGAAGCCTGCGCATGGCGCCTTCGACGACGATGCGATCCTCGGCAAGGCCGTGGGCGCGGAGCTGATTGAAGTAGGAGACCAGCACGACGCCGTTGAGCACGGCGATGCCGAGCAGCGCGATGAATCCGACCGAAGCCGGCACCGATAGATACTCGCCCGTCACGACCAGCGCGAAGACGCCCCCGATCAGGGCAAACGGGATGTTGACGAGCACCAGCAGGGCCTGGCGGATGGCACCGAATGTTGTGAAGAGCAGCACGAAGATCAGGCCGATCGCGACGGGGACCACGACGGATAGGCGCGCGGCGGCGCGTTGCTGGTTCTCGAACTGCCCGCCCCAGGTCAGCCGGTAACCGTTGGGCAGCGGGAGTTCGGTCGCCACCTTCCGGCGGGCCGCTTCGACGAAGCCGACCATGTCGCGACCGCGGATGTTGGCGCGCACCACGCTCATGCGGGCGCCGTCCTCGCGGTCGATCTTCACCGGGCCGTCCACGCGCTGGATGCGGGCGACCTGCGACAGCGCGACGTGCCGTCCGGAGGCGAGCGTGAGCGGCAGGCTCGCCAGCAGCGTCGGCGCTTCCCGCGTCGTCTCGCTGCCCCTGATGAGGATCGGCGTGCGGCGTCCGTCCTCGAGCGCGGTCCCGATGGTCCGGCCCTCGATCTGCGTCCGCAGCGAGTTGACGATGGAATCCACCGTCAGGCCGAGGCGGCCGGCCTCCATGCGGTTGACCGCAACCGTGTAGTATTGAGCGCCTTCGTTCAGCGTGGTGTAGACGTCCTCGGCACCGTCGATGCTGGACAGGATCGCCGACAGCTTTGCCGCGGTTTCGTTCAGCTTGGCGATGTCGGGGCCGAAGATCTTGACGGCGACGTCACCGCGCACGCCGCTGATCATCTCCTGCACGCGCATGTCGATGGGCTGGGTGAAGCTGAGCGAGATGCCGGGGAAGCCGGTGAGGACCTCGCGAAGCTTCTGCAGCAGGGCCTCGCGATTGTCGGTCGCGCGCTCGGCGGCCGGCTTGAGCACGAGGAACGTGTCGGTCTGGTTGGGGCCCATGGGGTCGAGGCCAAGCTCGTCCGACCCGGTTCGCGCGACGATGCCGGCAATATCAGGCACGGCCAGAAGCGCGGTCTGCAGCCTTGCATTCATCGCTAGCGACTCGTCGAGGTTGACGGACGGAAGCGTCTCCACGCTGACGATGACGTCGCCTTCATCCATGGTCGGCATGAAGGTCTTGCCGAGCTTGGTATAGGCGAAGCCCGCCGCGACGAGGCCGATCAGCGCCGCAGCCATCACCTTGCGCTCGTTGTTGAGGGCCCAGTCCAGTGCCGGCGCGTAGATCCGTTGGGCCGCACGCACCAGCAGGGGATCGCGATGTGACGCGGACTTGAGCACGAAGGAGATTGCGACCGGGATCACGGTGAGCGCCAGCAGGAGCGAGCCGGCCAGCGCGAAAATGATGGCCAGCGCGACCGGGATGAACAGCTTGCCCTCCAACCCCTGCAGCGTCAGCAACGGGACGAACACGATGATGATGATGAGCACGCCCGAGGCGACCGGCTCCAGGACTTCGCAGACCGAACGGTAAACCAGGTGGATCAGCGGAGTGGCCTTGCCCGGCTCGTGCTTGCTGAGGTTGCCGACGATGTTCTCAACCACGACGACCAGCGCGTCGATCAGCATGCCGATCGCGATCGCAAGTCCGCCGAGGCTCATCAGATTGGCCGACATTCCCACCACGCGCATGACGATCAAGGCGATGACGATGGCGAGCGGCAGGCTGAGCGCGATCACCAGCGAGGCCCGCCAGTTGCCGAGGAAAAGCAGCAGAAGGACGATGACGAGGGCGGTGGCCTCGCCGAGGGCCCGCACCACGGTGCCGACGGCGCGGTTGACCAGGCGGCTGCGGTCATAGAACACGTTGATCGACACACTCTTCGGCAGCGAGGGTTGCAGTTCCGCGAGCCGAGCACGCACGTCACGGATCAGCTGACCCGCGTTGGCGCCGCGCAAGCCGAGGACCAGTCCCTCGACGGTTTCGCCGCGGCCGTCCGCCGTGACGGCGCCATAGCGGGTCAGCGTCCCGACTTTGACGCTCGCGACGTCGTTGACCAGGATCGGCACGCCCTCGCGGGTGTCGACGACGATGGCCTTGATGTCCTCGATCGAGCGGATGCTGCCTTCGATCCGCACTAGGGCGCTGTCCTCGCCTTGGTTCACCCGCCCGGCGCCGTCGTTGCGGCTGTTGGCTTCGATGGCCCGGCGAAACACATCGTAGGTGATGCCGCGCGCGGCCAGCGCATCGTTGCGCGGCACGATCTCGAAGGCGCGGACATAGCCGCCGAGCGCATTGACGTCCGCGACGCCGGGGACGGTCCGCACGGCCGGGCGGATCACCCAATCGAGCAGGGTGCGGCGTTCCGCGAGCGACAGCTCGGGACTGTCGATCGTGAACATGAACATCTCGCCGAGAGGGCTCGTGATCGGCGCCAGACCGCCGCTCACCCCATCGGGGAAATCGCGCGAGATGTTCGACAGCCGCTCCGAGACCTGGTTGCGCGCCCAGTAGATGTCGGTGCCGTCCTCGAAATCGACGGTGATGTCTGCCAGCGCGTATTTCGTGGTCGAACGAAGCACCTTCTTGTTCGGCAATCCGAGCAGTTCGAGCTCGACGGGAACGGTGATGCGCTGCTCGACCTCTTCGGGAGTGAGGCCCGCCGCCTTCATGATGACCTTGACCTGAACCGGCGAAACGTCAGGAAAGGCATCGATCGGTAGGCCGGGCAGGAGGACAGCGCCGGCGCCGATCACCAGCAGCACGCCGCCGAGCATGACGAACAGTCGCTGCGACAGTGCGAACGCAACCAGACGCCGGAGCATTTACTGCCCCAGTCCGGAGAGGATGCCGCGAAGCGCCGAGATGCCGCCGATCGCGATCTCATCCCGGTCCGAGACGGCGCCCGCTACGACCACATGGTCCTGATCTTCCGCAAGCAGCTTGACCGGCACCAGCCGGAAGCCGCCGTCAAAGGCGACGAAGACCGACGTTTGCTCGCCCCGCCGGACCAGCCCGCTGTAAGGGATCTCCCAGGCGCTTTCGCCGGTCGAGAGAAATCCGATGCGGGCCGCGGTAGTCTGGCCGGGATGCAGCTCGCCGTCGTTGGGGACTTCCGCGCGAACCAGAATAGTCTGGGTGGCAGGATCGATGGTCTCTGAGACCAACACGACCCTGCCCGGGGTGGAATAGCCCTCGATCTCGACTTTCGCGCCGGTACGGATCGCTCGAATATTGGCGGCAGGGACCGCGATTTCCGCCCATAGCGGCGAGAGCCGCGCCAACTTGACGAGCGGTGCGGATTGTTCGAGCCGCTGCCCTGGTGAGACCGCGAGCTCGACCACGGACGCGGCTTGCGGTGCATTGACCGTGAGCGTCCCGCTGATCGCCGCTTGCTGGGCCAGCCGGGAGATTGCATCGTCGGACATCCCGCTCAGGTGCAGCATCTGACGCCGTTCGGCGACGACGAGGGCGGCCTGGCGCGCTTCGGCCTGGCTGGCCTCGAGCACGCGTTGCGGCACGGCCTTGCCTTCGAACAGATCCACGTTGCGATTGAGCTGCTGGCTGGCGAGGTGCTCCTGCGCGATCGCGTGCAGATAGTCGCGTTGCTGGGAGACGAAGCTCGGACTCTCCAGTGTGACCAGCGGCTGGCCGGCCATGGCGCGGTCACCGCGCCCGACCAGGAGATTGGCGACCATGCCGGCCACCGGCGCGCTGACGACCCACAATTGCTGCGTCGGGATGACGATCTGGACGGGATAGGGCAGCGTCAGATCGGTCCGGCTCGCGACCGGATGGGTGACGCGGACGCCGAGATTGCGCGCCTGCGCATCGCTGAGCTTCACTTCGTCCTGCGCATTCGGCGCGCAGGGCCAAAGACTCAATACAAGCGCTAGGAGAGCACGGGCAGTCGCGCTCCGAGCGTGGGAAAATCCCATGGGGCAGTTGCATGGCGGAAGTCGTCCGGAGCGCAGCATTTGTACCTCGCTAACGCCGGCGCGACGGTGGCGGGTTGATGTGCATCAAGCGTGCTTGGCCTGCGCAGGATATTTTTGCATGAGGCGCGACGGAGATGGCATCGATCCGGCTGTGGGCCGAGGTGGGCTCCGGGTGGTTTGCTTATCGCGGGGCGCAACAGCCAATGCTGTTCTGAACTACGCAGGAGCAAAGTCGTGAAATTGAGCAGACTCTTGTGCACACTGCTGAGCAGTGTCATTGCGGCGCTTGCTCTCGTGCAGCCCGCGCTTTCCCACAGTGGAACGGCGCAGGATCCTTGGAGCCCCGCGCACATTGACATGCTCCCGGACGAAATCCGCGCAGAGGTGCAGATATGGAACGCTGCGTGCGGGGGCTCGATAGCGGCCGCCCAACATTTTGCGCTCTATCTGACCGTGCCAGGCGCCGAGTTCGTGGCCCTTCACTTCGACGATTTTCAATGCCGCAGCAGAGCCGTTCTTTGCAATTCCGCGGGATGTCTTCACGAAGTGTATGTCGCGAGGGCCGGCCGATACCGCCGCGTGCTCACGGTGCGCACCTATGACATCCGACTGTCATCCGTCAACAACCAGGCCTTCGTCGAGCTCCTCGACCGCAACGGAACCAGCCGGAAGCTGCGCTGGAATGGCAGCCGATTCGTCGCGAAGTAGATGTCGGTGCAGATGCCTGTCGCTTGCACTAGTCTCGTTGCGCTTTAGTTTATTGTTAGAGCATGATCTTTTCGGAAAACCGCTGCGCACTTTTTCGGATCATGCGCTAGCGCCGCACGATCGAGCCGGCGCGGCTGACCAGGCGGGCGAGTGCGCGGAAGCGGCTGCCGACGCGGTCGGCAACGAGGTCGCCGAGGCGGTGCTCGAACACCAGCATCAGCTTGCGGCCCTGGCTGCGTAAATGCGTGGCCGGCAGGACGCCCGGACGTGCCGCCGAGATCAGGTGCGCGACGCGGAACGCAGCGCCCAAGAGGCGCGCGCGTTCGAGCTGCGCCGGCGTCAGCAGCTCCTGCATGGTGACCGGCGGCTGGTTTTCCTCGCTCAGGCCCGCATAGCGATAGAACACCGACAGGCCGACGAAGGCACGCTCGGTGTGGGTGATCGCGCCGAAATTGCCGTTGACGACGAGGCTCAGCGTCTGCTCGCCGCGGTGATCGGGATGCACGCGCCAGCCGATATCGGACAGCAGGCACGCGGTGTGGCGCAAGCGGCGGTCCTCCTCGCTCTCGCGCAGCTTTACCACGCGCGCGAGGCGGTCGGTCCAGGCGATCAGCTCGTGGGCGTGCTTGGCCGAGCGCGACAGCAGCTGGTTGAGCTCTTCCGCGGCGCAGATCAGGCCGTCCTTGTTGCGTTCCGGCTCCGACAGCTTCTCGTGCAGCAGGCCCTCGCGCACACCGAAGGTCGAGAACACGATCGTCTTCGGCTTCGCCACCCGGATGATGTGCTCGAGCACCAGCGCCGCATAGGTGAGGAGAGGGCGGCGGGCATCGGCGACGCTCTCGATGTCGGCGAGCATGTCCGCTGCCGCAAGACGACGCAGACGACGCGAGAAATCGAGCGCCTCGGCGGCCGAAATCGAATAACCGTGCATCACCTGGAGCGGATAGCCGCTCTGGATGATGTGAATGCGCGCGAGCGCGCGCCAGGTGCCGCCGACGGCGTAGAAGGTGCGGCCGCGGCCCGCGGTGAGCTGCGGCACCTCGTCGAGCTCCTCGCGCACGATGCGGTCGGCGCGCTTGAGCGATTTATGCGCGAGGTCCTGCAGCGCGAGCCCACCCAGCGGCAGCGTCACGCCGCTGCGCACGCTGTTCCTGCGCACGTCGATCAATTCCAGCGAGCCGCCGCCGAGGTCGCCGACGATGCCGTCGGGATGATGGATGCCGGAGATCACGCCGAGCGCCGACAGCCGCGCCTCGCGCGGGCCCGACAGGATCTCGATCTTCACGGCGCAGATGCGCTCGGCCTTCGCGATGAAGTCGGGGCCGTTGGAGGCGTCGCGGCAGGCCGCGGTCGCGATCGCGAACACGCGCCCGACCTGCATCACGCGGCACAATGCGCGAAAGCGCCTCAGCGAGGTCAGCGCCTTGTCGACGGCATCAGGCGCGAGCAGGCCGGTGCTCTGCACCTCGCGTCCGAGGCCGCACAGCGTCTTCTCGTTGAAGATCGGAATGAGGCTCCGCGTCAGTCCCTCGTAGACGACGAGACGGACCGAGTTGGAACCGATATCGATGACCGCGACGCTCGAGCCGCGCTTGCGCGGCCGCTTCACGTCGAACATCCCGGATCAGGATTGATGGCGTTCGTTCCGGCGCGTGAGACGACGCGGCGAGGATTCCTTGAGCGACTTTCCACGGCCAGACAGACTCGGATTTGTCATGAAGTAGTTGTGGACGTTGAAAGGCTCCTCGCCCTTCGCGGTCTTCATACGCGTTGAGGACCCGTCCGGCAACAATTGCCAGCTTTGCTCATTGTCCTTGAGATTCGCGACCATGATCTGTTCGAGAACCTGCTGATGCACCGTCGGATTTTGCAGCGGACACAGCACCTCGACGCGGCGGTCGAGGTTGCGCGGCATCATGTCGGCTGAGGAGATATACACAGCCGCTTTGGCGCTCGGCAGGCCCTGGCCCATGCCGAAGCAGTAGATTCGGCCGTGTTCCAGGAAGCGTCCGATGATCGACTTGACGCGGATGTTCTCGGACAGGCCGGGAATGCCGGGGCGCAGGCAACAGATACCGCGCACCACGAGCTCGACCTGCACGCCGGCCTGGGAGGCCTCGTAGAGCGCGTCGATGATGTCGGGGTCGACCAGCGCATTCATCTTCATCCAGACCGCGCCGTGGCGGCCGTGGCGCGCATGCGCGGTCTCGCCCTGGATGTGCTCGATGATGCGCTTGCGCAAGGTCAGCGGCGACACTGCCATCTTTTCCAGATCGCTCGGCGCGGCATAGCCGGTGATGAAATTGAACACGCGCGCGGCGTCGCGGCCGATGGTCGGATCCGAGGTGAAGTAGGAGAGGTCGGTGTAGATGCGCGCGGTGACCGGGTGATAATTGCCGGTGCCGGTATGGACGTAAGTCGTGAGGCTGCCGCCCTCGCGGCGCACCACCATCGAGAGTTTTGCGTGCGTCTTCAGTTCGAGGAAACCGTATACGACCTGCACGCCGGCGCGTTCGAGATCGCGTGCCCAGCGGATGTTGGCTTCCTCGTCGAAGCGCGCCTTCAGCTCGATCAACGCCGTGACGGATTTGCCGGCCTCGGCGGCTTCCGCCAGCGCGCGCACGATCGGCGAGTTGTTGGAGGTGCGGTAGAGCGTCTGCTTGATCGCGACGACATCGGGGTCGCGCGTGGCCTGCTGCAGGAACTGCACCACCACGTCGAAGGATTCGTAGGGGTGATGGACCACGAGGTCCTTCTGCCGGATCGCGGCGAAGATGTCGCCGCCATGCTCGCGCACGCGCTCGGGGTGGCGCGGTACGTAAGGGGTGAATTCGAGGTCGGGCCGGTCGAGGCGGGTGAGCTGCGAGAGCTCGTTCATCGCCTGCACACCGTCGACCAGGAACACCTCGTCGTCAGCGGCCGACAGCGCGTGCTGCACGAAGCTGCGCAGCTGCTCCGGCATCTTGGCATCGATCTCGAGCCGGATCACCGACCCGCGGCGGCGGCGCTTCAGCGCGGTCTCGAACAGGCGGACAAGGTCTTCCGCCTCTTCCTCGATTTCGAGCTCGGAGTCGCGGATGATGCGGAAGGCGCCTTGGCCGTGCAGATTGTAGCCGGGGAACAGGCGGTTGATGAACAGGGCGGTCGCCTGCTCCAGCGAAATCAGCCGGACCACCTTGCCGTCGGCCGGCAGGCGGATGAAGCGGTCGATCTTGCCGGGCATGCGGATCAGCGCGTTCATCTGCTTGCCGTCGGCGGCGCGCGTGAGCTGGAGCGCAATGGTGAAGCCGAGGCTCGGGATGAACGGGAAGGGGTGGGCCGGGTCGATCGCCAGCGGCGTCAGCAGCGGGAACACGTTGCTGAGGAAGTAGTCCTCGATCCAGGTCCGTTCCGCCTTGGTGACATCCTTGCCCTCGACCAGCACGATGCCGACATCGGCCAGCGTGCCGCGCAAATCGCGCCAGATCGCCTGCTGGTCGGAGGCGAGTTCGGAGACGGTGCGGTTGATCAGCGCGAGCTGCTCGGATGGCGTGAGGCCGTCGGGGCTGCGTTCGGCAATGCCCTCGCGCACCTGGGCCTTGATGCCGGCGACGCGGACCATGAAGAACTCGTCGAGATTATTCGCCGAAATCGACAGGAATCGCACCCGCTCCAGCATGGGGTGGCTGGGATTGACCGATTCCTCCAGGACGCGGCGGTTGAAATGCAGCCAGGAGAGCTCGCGGTTGATGAATCGCTCGGGACTCGATGCGATCGCCGGCAGGCTCTCGGTCTCTGGGGCTTTTTCTTTAGTTTCAACAGCTTGCGCAGAGTCCATCAGAAGTCGGTCCATCCAGTTCGCCCCAATTTGCGACTTGCGGCGCAAAACCGGCCGGAGCATGTGTTAGAGCGATGACGTTTCGATGACATTGATGTTCCGCCGCTCCGCCGCGTCAAGCGGGCTTCGCGTGGTCTGGAGGCGCAGGTTAGGCGTCCCGCAACAACTCGGCGGCCAAGGCCCGGGTGACTGGGCGGCCAAGCCGCAGGGCTTCGCTGTCGAGCAATTCCACGGCCTGGCGGGCGGCGGCCGAGGACCGCTCCAGGCGGGTGGCGAGGTAGCCGACCACGCTCTCGTCCACGGTGAGCTGGCGGTCGGCGCAGAATTTGACGATCAGGCCGCGGAACAGCTGGTCGTCGGGCGGTAGCAACGCGACCACCGGAACGGCGCGCAGACGCGAGCGCAGGTCGCGAAGCTCGATCTCCAGCGAGGCCGGCACCTCGCGTCCGGTGAACAGGACGTAGGCGCCATCCTCGCGGGCGAGGTTCATCAGGTGGAAGAGGGCGCGTTCGTCAAATTCCCTGGCCTTGAGATCCTCGACCACCAGCGCGCCGGTGGCGAGCGTGCCCGGAACGCACGCGGCGGTCAGCGCATTGGCCGTGGTCGAGCGGGCGCCGGCCTCCTCGGCCCAGATTGCGGCGAGATGGCTCTTGCCGCTTCCTTCCGGGCCGGCCAGCCACATGATCCGGTTCGGCCATTCCGGCCAGCTGTCGATCAGGCCGAGACCGGCCGCATTGGCGGGGCCTTCGAGGAAATTGTCCCGGCTGAGGCTCTCCGCATGCGGAAGCGAAAACGCCAATTGTCGGGGGTGAACGCGGCCTGGCACGCTTGTTTTGCTCCATGCCGGCGCGCCGGCGTCATTTGAAGAGGTCGGACGTATCGAGCGGGAGTTGGCCTTACGGGGCCGCATCGCCTCTCATTTGGCCTCGATCGTGCTACTTGGCCTCGATCGTACTCATGTGCCGCAGCCACTCGACCAGATAGAGCGACACGGAGGAGAGCGTGAAGACCGTGACGAGGCCCATCAGGATGATATCATAAGGGGCCGGCTTGAAGCCGAAGGCAAGCGCCGCTAGCACGAGGGCCGCGAACGCCACCTGTGCCACGGTGTTGAGCTTGGACACTTTCGACGGCTTCATCTCGACGGGCCGGTCGAACAGCCAGGACACGATCACGGCGGCGACGATCATGATGTCGCGCGAGACCACCAGGATCACGATCCAGCGCGGAATTGCGCCCCAGATGCCGAGCGCCATGTAGATCGAGACCAGCAGCGCCTTGTCCGCGAGCGGGTCGAGCAGGGCGCCGAGCTCGCTCGTCATGTTGAAGCGCTTGGCCAGGAAGCCGTCGACGGCGTCGCTGATACCAGCGATCAGGAAGACGGCGAACGCCACCTCCATTTGGCTCGACACGATGGCCCAGACGATGATCGGGACCAGCATGATGCGGCCCAGGGTAATGATATTCGGAATACTCACGAAAGCGCTTCCCGGCACCCGGTCTGACCTCGAATCCGGCCTCTCGGGAGGCTGAACCGGTTGATATCTCTACATAGTATACGGCGGTGCGCCATGCGAGCCATTGCGCGTCCCCGGAATTCGACGTAACCAGCCGCGAACCCACTGGAAATCGGGCATGACCGACCGCAAAAACGGCCTCACTTACGCCGATTCAGGCGTCGATATCGATGCGGGCAATCGCCTGGTCGACCTGATCAAGCCGATGGTGCGCGCCACCGCACGGCCGGGCGCCGACGCCGAGATCGGCGGTTTCGGCGGCCTGTTCGACCTCAAGGCGGCCGGTTTCAAGGATCCGGTCCTCGTGGCCGCGACCGACGGCGTCGGCACCAAGGTCAAGATCGCGATCGAGACCGGGCTGCATGGCGGGATCGGCATCGACCTCGTGGCCATGAGCGTCAACGACCTCGTGGTGCAGGGCGCCGAGCCGCTGTTCTTCCTGGACTATTTCGCCTGCGGCAAGCTCGATCCGGAGGCGACGGCCTCGATCGTCGCAGGCGTCGCGGAGGGCTGCCGCGAATCCGGCTGCGCCCTGATCGGTGGCGAGACCGCCGAGATGCCCGGCCTGTACAAGGACGGCGATTACGATCTCGGCGGCTTTGCCGTCGGTGCTGCGGAGCGGGGCACGCTGCTGCCGCGCAAGGATATCGCCGCGGGCGACGCCGTGATCGGCCTTGCCTCGTCGGGGGTGCATTCCAACGGCTTCTCGCTGGTGCGTAAGATCGTGGAACAATCGGGCCTCGGCTTCGAGGCGCCGGCGCCTTTTTCTCCCGTTATGACCCTTGGCGGCGCGCTGCTGACGCCGACGAAGCTCTACGTTAAATCCTGCCTGCGCGCGATCCGCGAGACCGGCGCGGTGAAGGGGCTTGCCCACATCACCGGCGGCGGCTTCACCGACAACATTCCGCGCGTGCTGCCGAAGGATCTGGGTGTGGGCATCGACCTGGCCCGCCTGCCGGTGTTGCCGGTGTTCAAATGGCTGGCGGCGCAGGCCGGCATCGCCGAGCTGGAAATGCTGCGCACGTTCAACTGCGGCATCGGCATGATCGCGATCGTCGAGCTCGACAAGGTCGACGAGGTCATGCAGGTCTTCACCGATGCCGGCGAGACCGTGGCGCAGCTCGGCACCGTGATCCCGGCCGAGGGCGAGCACCGCGTCGTCTACAACGGCCATCTCGACATGGCGCTCTGATGACTGGCGCTGTGATGAAGCGCCGCGTCGCCATCCTGATCTCCGGCCGCGGCTCCAACATGTCCGCGCTGATCAGGGCCGCCACTGCTGCGGATTTCCCGGCCGAGATCTCGCTCGTCATTTCGAACAAGGCCGATGCGCTCGGCCTCGAACGGGCCAAGGCAAGCGGCGTGAACACGCTGGTGATCGAGAGCAAGCCGTTCGGCAAGGACCGCGCCGGCTTCGAAAAGGTGCTGCAGGCGGCGCTCGACCAGCACGGTATCGAGCTGATTTGTCTGGGCGGCTTCATGCGCCTGTTCACGGCCGAGTTCACCAGGGCCTGGTACGGGCGGATGCTCAATATCCATCCCTCGCTGCTGCCGTCCTTCCCCGGCCTCGATCCGCACGGCCAGGCCTTGCGCGCCGGCGTCAAGCTGTCCGGTGCGACGGTGCACTTCGTGATCCCCGAGACCGACGCCGGCCCGATCGTAATGCAGGGCGCGGTTCCCGTCGGCGATCACGACACGGGGGATACGCTGTCGGAGCGCATCCTCGAGGTCGAGCACCGCATCTATCCCGAAGCGCTGCGGCTGCTCGCCACCGGCAAGGTCCGGATCGAGGGTGATGTCTGCAAGACGGCGGGAAGCTCCGCGTCGGAGAATTTCCTGGTGGCGCCAGTGGTGAGCTGACGCGCATTTCTGCGATGGGCGTCCCAAAACAAAATCCCCCGGCAGAGCCGGGGGCAACGTCATGATCTCTCGCGCTTGGCTTTGAGAGAATTCAGGAGACCTTGAGGTTCTCCGCGGATGCTTTGCCGCGGTTCTCCACGAGGTCGTATTCAACCACCTGGTTCTCGTTGAGGGTTGAGAGTCCGGCACGCTCGACGGCGGAGATGTGGACGAACACGTCCTTGTCGCTGCCGTTCGGCTTGATGAACCCGTAGCCCTTGGTCGGGTTGAACCATTTGACGGTGCCCTTTTGCGGCATCCTCAGTCTCCTCCACTAGATATAAAAAAGACGCGGCCGCTTTTCGCGTGCCACGCCACAAACGGGCTTCCGGGAGTCTGTTCGAGTCTTGAATCTCAATGTCGCGAAACGCACAGCAGAGCGGCCAATTCCGATTGTGTCCAACATTGCAACATGAAAATCGCCCGTTAGCAAGCCGCGCGTAAATTTCAAGGGCGGGCGGATTGTGCCGTTCTGCAATTTCCGACCTGTGGCCGCGGAACCACAATCGAGGGCAATAGCCCCTGTCTCAGCACTGCAACCGATTGACGCTACGTGGCAGTTCAGCACAAATCGCCGCATGCGGCTGCGCGTCGTGTTGCATTTTTGCGCGCCGCCATTTGCTTCGGGATTTGTCGTCATGTGCTGCACATCGCAGCCCTCCGGGACACGGCAGACGATCGGGCTGGACCGCGTCCGCAGGGTCGCGGCAGCGATCGCGACGGCGTTTGCGATCGTCGTGATGATGTCGGCCCCGTCGCCAGTCTTCGCGCAAAGCCCGACGCCTACGCCGACCCCGACCCCGACGCCCACGCCGTCGCC
>NZ_PTFE01000145.1:0-15069 GCF_002936975.1 Bradyrhizobium sp. AC87j1 | reverse complement strand
TTGCCGCCCTGCGGCACGATCGCGAGCTGCCGTGCCGCACAGAATTTGACGACGGCGGCGACCTCGGCGGTGGAGCCGGGCTTCACCACCGCAACCGCGCGGCCGTGATAACGCCCGCGCCAGTCCACCACATAAGGCTCCTGGTCGGGTCCGGACGCGATGATTTGCTTGTCGCCGACGATCGCGGCAAGCCCGGAAAGCGCGTCCTGGAAGGAGTCCGACATCGGATCGCCTCGTCGTCGCGCCGGCTACAAAGCGGCTGCGAATGCCGCAGCATTCGCGAGCAGCTCTTTCACCTGCTCGGGCGGCAAGGACTCCAGCGGCGGTCGCAGGCGCTGCCATCCGGCGTGGCCAGTGCGCTCTGCCACCAGTGTCTTCAGCGAGGCCATCTGCGGGAAGCGCGAGACCAGCTCGCGCGCTTTCACGATGCGCGCCTGCGCCGTCTTGAGCGCCGCGTCGTCGTCGCTATCGCGAAAATGCTTGTAGACATAGGCAAGGTCCCGCGCGACCAGATTGGAGGTCGCCGTGATGCAGCCGGCGCCGCCCTTGCGCAGCAGCGGCAGCAGCAGTGGATCGGCTCCGACCAGGACCGAAAAGCCGGGGAAGCGCTCGACCATGGCGGTCATGTTCGCGAAGTCGCCGGAGGAATCCTTGATACCCACGAACGTTGCCGGATAAGCCGTTCGCAGCCGCTCGATCAGCGCATGCGAGATCGGCTGCGCCGACATCTGCGGGATGTGATAGAGCACGACCTTGAGCTTGGCATCGCCAATGCGCTGCACGATCTCGCTGTAGGACGCGTAAACGCCGTCGTCCGTGACACCCTTATAATAAAACGGCGGCAGCATCACGACGGTGTCGACGCCGACTGAAAGCGCGTGGCGCGTCAGGGCGATGGTCTCGCTGAGCGCGGCAACGCCGGTGCCCGGCAGAAGACGTTGCGGCGCGATGCCGGCAGCCACCACCGCCTCGAGCAGCGCCATGCGCTCCGCCGCGGAGAAGGAGTTCGCCTCGCCCGTCGTGCCGAGCAGCGCGATGCCGTCGCAGCCCTCATCGAGGAGATAGCGGCAATGCGCGATGAAGCGCGCATGATCGGGGGCGAGCTCGGCGTCGAGCGGAGTCAGCGCGGCGGAAAACACACCATGAGGGTGCAGCGATGGTGTCGACAAACTTCCTCCGATCGTCAAATCAGTTGTTCGGATTGCGAACATTTGTTATTGGCTTGACCAGTCGTAAAATCAGCTTGCCGCCGCGTCAAGGGCGGTGGCTGTCATGGCAAGGCATTCGGGCATGGCCAAGGTCGAAAAGAAGGCCACGAAGCGCAAATCGGAATCGCCCCCGAAAAACCCCAAGAATCACGTCGCGTCCGTCGGCAAGGCCTTTGCCGTGCTCAAGAGCTTCAGCAGGGAAGCCTTTGAGCTCACCCTGAGTGAGATTGCCGCACGGGCCGATCTCGATCGCGGAACGGCGTTCCGGCTGATCCAGACCCTGACCGAGCTCGACTATCTCCAGGCGGTGCCGCAGAGCCGCCGGTTCCGCCTCGGCGTTGCCTGCCTCGATCTCGGCTACACCGTGCTGTCGCACGGATCGCTGAGGCCGATGGTCGAGCCGTTGCTGCGAGATCTCGTGCCCGATGTCGGCGATGCGGCTTCGCTCGGCATCCTCGACGGCGGTGACGTGATCTATCTCGCGCGCGTCGGCGCGGGCCTCGACCGCCACAAGATGGATCGCCGGCCGGGCACGCGCATTCCCGCCTATAGCGCCGCACTCGGTCATGTCATGCTGGCGCATCTGGCACGGGACGAGCAGATCGAGCGACTGGAATCGCGCCCTCGGGTCAAACTGTCGGAACGGACGCTGACCGATCTCGATGCCCTGCTCGCCCGGCTCGATCAGGTGAAGAAGAAAGGCCACGCCGTCTCCGACGGCGAGAACGCCTACGGCCTGCGCACGCTGGCAACGCCGATCTTCGACGCCCAGGGCCTCGTGATCGGGGGATTGAGCATCACGGTCGATGCCATGCGCATGGACATGGCGACCTTCCGCGACCAGGCGCTGCCGCGGTTGATGGAGCTGACCAGCCAGGTACAGGATCTCGCGATCAAGTCGGGATTGACGAGCTGAGCGATCTCTTCGCGGACGTGTCCCGTGCGACCTCACAGCTGACGATCTGCATTCGAAGATCATTGTGAAAAAGCTTTCGCGACCTATATCCTCGAGACTTCCTTCCGAAACCCGATCTCCCCTTGCGAAGAGCCGTGCTCATTTTCTTCCTGCTCCTGTTCGTGCCGATCGGCCTATCGGCCGCGCGGTACTATTGGTTTGGAGATGGCCGCGGCAATTGGCAGATGGCTGACCGTTCCAGCGCAGGCCTGCTGCCGCCGGCTTCTTCCCATCCCGATGCCCTGATCCGGGTTTATGCGGCGCGAACGGTCCGGTGGCGAAGCATCTTCGCCGTCCACACGTGGATCGTCGTCAAGGAAAAGGGTGCGACCAGCTACAGCCGATACGACTACACCGCGTGGGGTGAGCCGATCCGGAGCAACGGCTTCGCTCCCGATGGAAGGTGGTTTGGCGCCCTGCCGGAAACCGTCGTCGCCGTAGATGGGCCACGGGCCGAGCTCCTCATTCCCAGGATTCGGACTGTGATCGAGACCTACAAGTTTCGAACCTACGGCGACTACAGCGCCTGGCCGGGACCGAATTCAAATACCTTCGTTCAAGCCGCGCTTGATGCCGTGCCGGAACTTCGCGCGGTTCTGCCGCCGACCGCGATCGGCAAGGATTATCCCTATTCCGGGGAATGGATTGGGCTGACCGCCTCGCGCACCGGCTTCTATGCCTCGCTCTTCGGCTATCTCGGCCTGACCCTCGGCTGGGTCGAAGGTCTCGAGATCAACTTCTTCGGCGCCGTGCTCGGCCTCGACATCCGCCGGCCCGCCGTCAAGCTGCCCGGCATCGGCCGCCTCGGTGTTGCCGCCGGTCTGTAGAGCCGGACGAGGCGGCGATTGGCGATGTCTCGTCGCGACGGCTAGATCACGATGTGATCGAAGTCGGCGGCGATCCGGCTGTTCGGAAAGATCCGTGCCGCCTCGGCGAAAATCTCTTCGTCCTCATAGCGTCCCGACATATGGGTCAGCACGAGCTGCTTCACATTGCTCGCTGCCGCAAACGACGCCGCTTCTGCCGCGGTGAGATGCCCGTAGTCCCGCGCGGTCGACGCGTCACGATCGAGGAACGTTGCCTCGATCACCAGCATGTCGGCATCAACGACGTGTTGCGCCAGCCCCTCGGTGGTTTCGGTGTCGCCGATCACGACGAGCTTCCTGCCGCCGCTCGGCGGCCCCAGGACGTCTTCCGGATCGATCGTTTGATCGCCCTCGATTACGACTGCCCGGCCTGCGGCCAGCTCGCCGCGCAAGGGACCGTCGGGAACGCCAAGCGCCGCCAGCCGATCCGGCTGAAGGTGGCGGCGAGCGGGGCTTTGGAAGACGAATCCAAAACTGTCGGTGTCGCGATGGCGGACCGGAAAGCAGTCGATGGTGAAGTCACCGGCGTCGACGAACCGTCCTGCAGCCAAGGGAGCGAATTCCACCGGAAGCGGCGCCCTGCCCGCGCCCCACAAGCCGGCCAGCATCTCGATGACCGTCTCCAGCGTCGATGGGCCACCATGAACCATCATCACCTCGGCGCTCTGCCGCAAGCGCAGCGTCGAGAACAGGCCGGGGATGCCGAGCACATGATCGAGATGCGCATGCGTCAGCAGAATGCGGTCGAGCCGTCGAAAGCCTGCGCCACTGCGCAGCAACTGGCGCTGCGTGCCCTCGCCGCAATCGACCAGCATGCGCTGTCCGGCGGCCTCGATCAGCAGGGCCGGATGGTTGCGTTCCGCGGAGGGAACGCTCGCCGAGGTGCCGAGGAATGTCAGGGCAAACATGGTCGTCGATGTCCAGCGACCGCCCCTCTCCGCGACGGAACGGTGTACGGTCTCACCGTCCCCAATGCCACGCGAGCAACAGCGCGTACAGCCCCATCGACGCGGCGTAAAGCGCGGCAAGAAGCGCATAGCCCGCGATCTGGCGACTGATCGCCGCCTTCGGCGTGACCCACCAGTCGAGTGCCCGAAAGGCCGCGGGCACGAGCCACCAGCCGAGCAACTGGGTGCTGACGAGATTGCCTACGAACAGCGACAGCCAGATCGGCACGCCATGACTGTCGATCAGCGGCCGGCTGATGAAAGTGCCCCAGAGATAGACCACGGGATAGAGCACCAGGAGGACGATGAGGTTGCTCTTCCAGATCAGGGCCGGGCCCTGCTCAGCAGCCCCAGTCTTGCCGGCCGGGAACCAGAAATTGAAGCCGTAGCTCGCGCGCTTCACGTTCATGCCGGCGTTGAAGCGCTCGCCCTCCTTCAGCAGAGTCTGCCGGACGGGCGAGCCCAGCCATGCATTGAGGTTGGCATCGCTGTCGAACGACAGGATGACGATCCATTCGTCGCGCAAGCCCGGAATCGGCCGCTCGATCTTGTGGCGCAAAAACCCCTTGAACTCGGCCTCGGCAGCCTGGATGCGCTGCTGCCATTTCAGAAACGCGTCCTCGAGTCCATCCGGCACCTTGAAGGAGATGACGGCCGACACCGCGCTGTCGCGCTGGACGCCGGTGTCGGGCAAGATATGGACATCCTCCGAACCGACGAAGAAGCGCTGCACCTCTCCGATCAGCTTCGCCCGAACCTCGCTCTGAAGCCAAGCGCGCGCCGCGGCCGGACTGGCGAAGCGCAGGATCGTCACCCAGTCGACATGCGCCGGCGGCTGCGGCGGCACCACCTCCTGCCCCAGGAAACCGGGCCAGGCCCTGAGCGCCTCGCCCACCTCGCCGTTCCACCGCGCGAACGCGGCAAAGCCGTCATCAGCGATGCGGCGCTGGATGACGAGGGCGACCGGCTGGCCGGCTGTGTCAGGAGATGCGCTCATGAGCGTTGGTCCGCTTCAGCCCTTTTTGTAGAGACGCTTGCCCATCACCCAGGTCTCGTCGACGCAGCGATCGTCGCCGACCATCATGACGGCGAACAGCATGCTCGCGGCCTCGTCCATCGTGCGCGGGCCGGCGCCCTCGGCGATCAGCGATTGGTGCCATGCTTGCGCGATCTGCCCGCCATTCGGATCGAGCGCAACGAAATCGGCTTCCTTGCCAGGCTGGAAATTGCCGAGTTTGTCGTCGATGTAGAGGCCCTCGGCGCCGCCAAGCGTGATCGACCAGAAACCGCGATAGGGCGAGAGCTTGTTGCGCTCGGCTTCCGCAAGGTCCTTGCGCGTGGGGTCGATGCTGCCGTCGAGCAGCGTGTTGTTGCACATGCCGACCTTGTAGGCGTCGTCGAGCACGGAAATCATCGAGAAGCGGTTGCCGCCACCGACATCGGTGCCGAACGACATCTTCACCCGATGCTCCGGATCGGTGGCGCGGCCGAGGCGAAACAGGCCGCTACCGAGGAACAGGTTCGAGCATGGGCAGAACACCACCGCCGCGCCCTTCTTCGACATGCGGCGGAATTCGTTGTTGGAGAGATAGACGCCGTGGCCGCCAGAGAATTTCGGCCCGACTAGGTCGAACTTCTCGTAGACGCCGAGATAGTCCTGGCAGTCCGGATGCTCGACAAGGACGCCGCTGCATTCGGCCGGATTCTCGGAGATATGGGTGTTGACCCAGCAATCCGGATGCTCGTGCTTGAGGCGCTGACACGCCTTCAGCAGCTCCGGCGAGGCGCCGAAGGCGAAGCGCGGCGTGATGGCGTAGAGGTTGCGGCCCTTGTTGTGATACTCTGCGATCAGCCGCTTGCTATCGCGATAGAAATTCTCCGGCGTATCGATGAAATCGGCCGGCGCGTTGCGATCGATGCCGGTGAGGCCCGCGATCACGCGCATGTTGCGGCGGGCCGCCTCCTCGAACAGTTCCTCGGTTGAAACGGGCGAGGAGCTCGTGAAGGCCTGGCAAGTGGTGGTGCCGGAGGCCAGCAGCGCGTCGAGGAAACGCTTGACGCCCTCCCGCGCGTAGTTGCGATCCCGGTACTTCAGCTCTTCCGGATAGACCCACTTCTGGAGCCACGGCAGGAGCTGCTCGCCATAGGCCCCGAGCACGCGGGTCTGCGGCAGATGGATGTGGCCGTCGATGAATCCGGGGACGATGATGCGGTCCTTGATGTGGGTGATCTCAACGCCCGGATGGCTGGCGGCGATCTTCTCGTAAGGACCGAATGCCTTGATGACACCGTCCGTGACGATCATGAGGCCGTCCTGGTGAAAACGCGCGGCGGCCTGCTCGTTGCCGACATGCTTCCAGGGATCGTCGACGAAGTCGAAGAACGTGCCGCGAATACCGACCGTGGTCATGATTGGGTCCCTTCCTTAAGACTGTTTGGCTGGCGCACTGACGGCAAGGAGATCGCGAGCAGCGTGCCCGCGATGGCGCAGAGGCCGAGATAGAGCCATCCGATCGGCGCCTGGGTTGCTTCAGGCAACACCGCCGCGATCGCCATGGCGGCGCTCACAGCGAGATAGCAGAGCGCGCTGATGAGGCCGCCGATCAGGCCGTGGTCGCGTTCGAACAGGCCGAGCGCCATGCCGTACATCATCGGGCACAGCACGCCGCAGCCGCCGAGCACCAGCGCACCGCCGATCGTGATCGACGCGAAATCGAGACCGACGACCATGCCTGTTACGGTCAGCACCGCGGAGCCTGCGAGAAACAGCGCGAAGGCGCCGAAGCCCAGCATGCGGGCCGGCATGAAGCGCGCGAAATGCGCGCAACCGAGCTCGCCGGCGAGATTGACCCCGCCAAGGCCGAGCGCGACGAGACCGTAGATCGCCGCGGAATAGCCGAGGCCGGTCTGGTAGAAGAACGGCGCGACGACGCCGAACGCCAGCTGCGCGCTCGCCGCCGCGGCAAACACCAGCACGAAAGCCAGGAAACCCGGACGAACAATCGCCTCGCGCAAGATGCCAGCGGTACGGCGCGGATCGAACGGCGCGCGCCGCTCTGCCGGCAATGTTTCGGGCAGGAACAGCGTGACGACGGCAGCGACGATGGCCGCGGCAATCGCAATGATGACGAAGACGCCGCGCCAGGACGTCAGCTCGACGATGAAGCCGCCGGCCGCGGGCGCAAGCACCGGCGCGAGCCCCCAGGCCGCGCCAAGCAGGCCGGAGATCGCGGTGAGTTCACGACCGCGATAGCAATCGGCCGCAACCGCATAGGCCACGACGAGGCAGGTGCAGCCGCCGATCCCTTGCAGGAAACGCAAGCCGAGCAGCAGCGAGGCGCTGGTGGCGAGCGCGCAGGCGATGCTCATCGCGAAGAGAACCGACAGGCCTGCGAGCAGGACGTTGCGGCGGCCCAGCGTGTCGGAGGCGATGCCGACCGGCACCAGCGCCAGACTCATGCCGAGCATGTAGGCGGTGACGGTGTTCTGCATCGAGGCCGCGTCAGTGGCGAGATCCACCACCATCTGCGGCAGACCGGGCGTATAGGCGTCGAGGGGAATCTGGCTGAACGGCACGACGCACAGCAAGATCGGCACGATCCCCCGCTTTGCGCGATCGGCGTCCGACGCAACTGCAGTCATGGTTCACGCCCCCTCGATGCCCGCAGGTCCCGTCTTTTCGTACGCGCAATAAGGCGCGACGATGCAGGTTGCGGATATTGACGCGCGGGAAGCGTGCCAGAACTATGTGTAAAAACCCTTAGGAGGGCTCGGATCGGGACGGATTCTGGCGGCTGATGCTCAGGTCCCTGGGGTCGCTCAAGCTAAAAATGCGAAAACAACCCCATACACAGTACAAATCATTGAAGAATTTCCCACCGCATGGGGCGAGCCCATCCGGCAGGCATTAATAGCCCGGAAGGCATGGCAATTCGATCGCAAGCCGGGCGCCCAAGCGCGGATCACCGCAAGAAGCGCTTGAGAGTGCCGAGAAATTGCTGCGGTGATTGCAGCTGTGGCACGTGCGCGCATCCTGGAATGATCTTGAGTTCGGCGCGCGGCAGGCCCGCCGCCAGCTCACGCGACATCGGCGGCGGCGTCGCTTCGTCATGCTCGCCGACCATGACGAGCACCGGTACCTGCACGCCGGCGAGTTCGGCGCGAAGATCGAGGCCAGCCAACGCATCGCACGCGGCACAAAACACATCCGGGTCCGTCCGCAGAAATGCTTCACGACGTCCGCGCATCAGCTCCGGATGCTGCGCCTGAAAGTCGGGCGCGAACAGGCGGCGCATCGCAACATCGGTGATTGCCTCCAGACCCTTCTCGCGCGAGATCTTCGCCATGTTGCGGAACGTCTCCCGGCCGGGCTCGGAAAAAGCTGCGCCGCAATCGGCGAGAACAAGCCGGTCGGCAATTCCCGGATGGCGAATTGCCATCTGCAAGGCGACGAAGCCGCCATAGCCGTTGCCGAGCACGATCGACGGCGCACCGCCCGCTGCGTCCTGCACCGCCTCGGCCATTCGGTCCGCGACAGCAGCAAGTCCGCCCTCGACCGCGCGTGAGCGGCCGAACCCCGGCAACTCCGGAGCGATGGTCCGAAACGATGTCTCGAGCTTCGGCACGATCGCATCGAAGCTGGCGCGATCCGACAGCAGCGAATGGAAGAGAAACAGCGGCGGTCCCTCGCCCGTCTGCGCGGCGTTGACGGTCCCGTTGGCAAGAAGCCTGTCCATGTCCGGTCTTTCCCAAGCTGCATCAATCAGATCACGCGGACTCGCGCATTCTGGAAGTCCCGATTGATAAATCAACTGACAGGGAATTCAAGCATTTGGCTCTTGACGTGAAATATCACGACTGAGATATTATACAGCAAGAGAGGGCCCGATGACATGCTTTTGCGCGAAAATATCTACGATCTTCTCAGAGGTGATATTTTAGCCTGCCGCTTCGCCCCAGGCGATGAAATGCGAGAGCAGGACCTGGCCGAACGCTATTCGGTGAGCCGCCAGCCGGTCCGGGACGCGCTTTTGCGGCTCCAGCGCGAACACCTCGTCACTGTCCAGCCGCGCCAGGGCTATCGGGTCACGCCGATCTCGCTCTCGGATGCCCGCGATCTGCTGCGCTTCCGCCTTGCACTGGAGCCGGCCTGCGTTCTCGAGGCGATCGAGGGCGCGCCCGACAGCGTCTTGAAGTCGCTCGACGAATTCCGCCGCTTCTCGGGCAGCCACGAGGACTTCATCACCTACAACCGCGGCTTCCACACCGCGTTGGCGCATGCCTCCGGCAACCGCCGCATGGCGACCGCGCTGTGCGACCTGATCGGCCAGGCCGACCGGCTGGTCCGCGTCAGCATCTCCAATCTGAAGGGCCACGACCCCGCCAAGCTCGTCGCCGAGCACGTCGCCCTGATCGACGCCATGCAGAGCCGCGAAACGCGAACCGCGGCCCGCATCATCAAGGCCCATATCGGGGCCACCGAAAAACGTGTGCTGCCGGCGCTCAAGCGCAACGCCGTCATCGTCGAAGAGAGGTCATCATGAACGTTCCCTCCAAACCGGCGTCAATCGACGTCGAAACCCATGGCAATTTCATCGATGGACGTGAGGTCGAAGCCGGAGCCGGCACGATGCTTGATGTCCGCAACCCGGCAACCGGGGACGTGATTGCCCGCATTCCCAATTCGACGGCCGAAGACATCGACCGTGCCATGAAGAGCGCGCGTGCTGCGTTCGAAGGCAAAGCCTGGGGCGGCATGGACACACGCGCGCGCGCCAGGCTGGTCAACAGGCTGGCCGACGCCTTCGAAGCCAATCTCGACAGCCTGTACCGGCTGGAAACCCTCAACAACGGCCGCCCGGTCAACGAGACCCGCGCCCAGCTCTCCCGCCTGCCCGATTTCTTCCGCTATTTCGCGGGCGTTGCGCTGTCGCGCCGCGATTCCGTGATCCCCGTCGAGGGCGCCTATCTGAATTACACGCTCCGCACGCCCATCGGCATCGTCGCCAATTGCACGCCGTTCAATCACCCGCTGATGATCCTGTGCAAGTCGCTCGCCGTGGTGCTGGCGACCGGATGCGTCACCGTGGTCAAGCCGTCCGAGTACACGCCGCTTACGACCCTGAAGCTGGCGCAGATCTTCACCGAAGCGGGCCTGCCGCCCGGCGTCTTCAATATCGTGCTGGGGCTGGGCCCCAGCGCCGGCAAGATGCTGGCCGAGCATGGTGACATCAACAAGCTGGTCCTGACCGGAGGCACCGAGGCGGGCCGCATTGCCGGCAGCGCGGCCGCAAAGGTGTTTGCGCACCAGACAATGGAGCTCGGCGGCAAGACGCCGGTGATGGTGTTCGACGATTTCGACGTCGACCGAGCCGTCAACTACGCTGCCTTTGGCGCGTTCATCGGCGCGGGACAGACCTGCGTCTGCGCCTCGCGCCACATCGTCCAGGCCTCGATCTACGACGAATTCGTCGAGAAGCTGCAGGCCAAGACCCGCACGATCCGCGTCGGCGATCCCTTCGATGCAACGACTCAGATGGGTCCCGTGATCTCGGCCAAGCAGCGCGACCGCGTGCTCGCCTATGCGGGCCATGGCCACGCCGACGGCGCGCGTCTCGTCGCCGGCGGCGTCGCTGCGAAGGTGCCGGGTCACGACAACGGCTATTTCGTCGAGCCGACGGTCTTCGCCGACGTCAAATCCGACATGCGTATCTTCCAGGAAGAAGTGTTCGGTCCCTTCACCTCGGTGACGCCGTTCAAGGACGAGGCCGATGCGCTGCGGCTCGCCAACGATTCGCCGTTCGGCCTCGCCGCGGCCATCCGCACCCGCGAAGTCGCCCGTGCGCATCGCGTCGCAGCTTCCGTCAAGGCCGGCATCGTCTGGATCAACGACCACCATCGTCTCGACCCGGCCTCGCCATGGGGCGGCGTCGACGATTCCGGCATCGGCCGCGAATGCGGCACCGAAAGCTTCAACGACCACTTTAACACCAAGAGCGTGATGGTCGCGACGCACGAGCAGCCGTTCGACTGGTATCGCGACACGGCCAATCAGAAGCGGCTGAACTGACCACACGAGAGGCGGCATCGCCCATAGAAGGCGGGCCGGATCAACCAGAATAACAGTCAAGGGAGCGTCAATGTCGACATCGGTGAACGCAGGCAGCCGTCTTGATCGGCTGCCGATCGGTCCATTCCATCGCCGCATCATGCTGCTGATCGGCATCGGCATGTTCTTCGACGGTTTCGACATTTACATTGCCGGAACAGTGCTCAGCGTGACGCTGAAATCGGGCTTTTCGACGCTCGCCCAGAACGCGGCCTTCATCTCCGCGACCTTCGTCGGCATGATGCTTGGGTCGTTCGGCACCGGCTTTCTCGGCGACCGCTACGGACGCCGCTTCACCTATCAATTCAATCTGCTTCTTTTCGGCATCGCGTCCCTAGCCGCAGCATTCTCGCCGAACATGGCCTTTCTCATCGCCTGCCGCTTCGTGATGGGCGTCGGCCTCGGGGCGGAGAACGTCGTCGGCTATTCGACGATGACGGAGTTCGTGCCGGCCCGCACCCGCGGCAAATGGCTCGGTCTCACCGCCGTCTGCGTCGTGACCGGCCTGCCCGCGGCTCTTTTGATCGCGTCCGTGCTGGTGCCGCAATTCGGCTGGCGCTCGATGTTCGTGCTCGGCGGCGTCGGCGCCCTCGTCGTCTGGTACATGCGCAAATCGCTGCCGGAATCGCCGCGCTGGCTGGAAGCCGTGGGACGCACAGCTGAGGCGGAAGCTTTGATGCAGGCAATCGAGAAGGAAGCGGCGCAGGGGCAGCCCTTGCCTCCTCCCGCGCCCACGACACCCGCGCCGGTCGCCCCCGATCTCGGCACGTTGTTCACTGCGCCCTTGCTGTCGCGGATGATCGTCGGCGCCATCTGCCTGATCACGATCAACACCCTGCTCTATGGCTTCGTGACGTGGCTGCCTGTGTTCTTCGTCAAGCAGGGCTTGTCGGTCGCGACATCGTTCGGCTATTCGCTGCTGATGGCGCTCGGCGCGCCGGTCGGCTCGGCCATCGGCGCGTTGACCGCCGACCGCTGGGGCCGCAAGCCCACCATCATCGGCGCATCGCTGATCACGGTGGCGCTGGGCATCCTCTATCCCATGATCTCCGATCCGATCCTGCTGCCGGCCGTGGGCTTCGCACTGACGGTACCGATCTACGTCCTGGTCGCGCTCCTGTTCGGTATCTACATCCCCGAGCTGTTTCCGACCGAGGTCCGGCTGCGCGCCTCAGGCATCGTCAATACGCTGGGTCGCGGCGCCACGATCGTCACGCCGTTCCTAGTCGTGTCGCTGTTCGAGTCGCGCGGCGTGGCCGGCGTGATGGCGCTGATGATCAGCCTGCTCGTGGTGCAGATCATCACGGTCTGGGCTCTCGGCATCGAGCCGCGGCATCGCAGTCTCGAAGAGCTGAAGGCGGAGGAGACGGCCGCGCCGGTGCTCAAGGAAGCGTCGTGATCTAACTCCCGGCGGTCTGACGGCGCACCGCCCCCAACTCGATGTCGTCATGCCCGGCTTGTCCCGGGCATCCACGTTCTCCATGCTGCGTGAGAGGCGTGGATGGCCGGGACAAGCCCGGCCATGACGCTGTGGAGACCGCCGGCGTCCCTGGCGGCCCAACCGCCGGGCAGATCTGGTTCCCGTTGCGCCGCCTCCTCATCGCGCACTCGAAATTGCATGCTTGATCTCGGACCGGTTCGCCGAGACGATGAGATGCAATGGAGATCGTGATGACCGCAGATGCTGCTGACCTGAACTACGGCTCGATCGGCGCATTGCTGGGCGCCCTCCATACGCGCAAGATGTCTGCCTCGGAGCTGCTCGAACACACGGTCGCGCGCATCGAGGCGCTGGACAGGAAAATCAACGCCGTTGTCGTTCGCGATTTCGATCGCGCAAGGGACGCCGCGCGCGCCGCCGATGCCGCGCTTGGCCGCGGCGAGCGGCAGCCGTTGCTCGGCATCCCCGTCACCTTGAAAGAACCATTCAACATCACCGGCCTGCCGACGACTTGGGGCTTTCCGCATTTCAGGGATTTCCAGCCGGCAGAGGATGCCCTCGTTGTCTCGCGGTTGAAGGCGGCCGGCGCTGTCGTCATCGGCAAGACCAACATCCCGATCGGCCTCAGGGATTTCCAGAGCTACAATGAGATCCATGGGACGACTAACAACTCGTGGGACCTCGGCCGGTCGCCCGGCGGTTCCTCGGGCGGATCGGGAGCGGCACTGGCTGCTGGCTTCGGTCCACTCTCGATCGGCTCGGATATCGGCGGCTCGATCCGGGTCCCCTCGCATTTCTGCGGCGTGTTCGGACACAAGCCGAGCCTCGGCCTGGTCCCGCTACGCGGATACGGCCTGCCGCCGGCACCGCCCGTCCCCGGCCAGGGCGATCTCGCGGTCGTTGGGCCGATGGCGCGCACAGCTTCGGACCTTGCACTGGCGCTCGACGTGATCGCCGGCCCGGACGAGACGCGCGACGGCGTCGGCTACCGCCTCGCGCTGCCGGCCCCGCGCCACGACCGGCTCGGGGATTTCAGGATCCTTGTGATCGATACACATCCGTTGATGCCGACGGGTGACGCCGTGCGTTCAGCCATCGGGCGATTGGCCAAACGGCTCGGCAGATCGGGCGCGCGGGTGGCGCGCTCGAGCACGTCGCTGCCCGATCTCGCCGAGTCTGCGCGGCTCTACATGAAACTGCTCAACGCTGCGCGAAGCCCGCGCCTGACACCGGCTGCCCTTGCAGACGCGCAAGGACTTGCCGCAACATTCGCGCCTGACGACCGCAGCCTGCAGGCCGAGCGCGCCCGCGGCTGGGGCATGATCCATCGAGAATGGCTCGCGACCGATGCGACGCGCCTGCAACTGCAGCAACGGTGGCAGGAGCTCTTCCGCGAGTTCGACGCGGTGATCTATCCGGCAGCGGCGGTGCCGGCCTTTCCGCATGACCATTCCGAGCCGTTCGACGCGCGGCAGCTCGACATCGATGGAAAGCTCTACAACTACTCCGATGCGTGCTTCATCTGGGCGGACCCGGCCTCGACCTGCGGTCTGCCGGCGACCGCCGTTCCGATCGAGCGCACGTCGTCGGGCCTGCCAGTCGGCGTCCAGATCATCGGGCCCTATCTGGAGGATCGTACGGCGATGGCGCTCGCCGGACTGATCGAGCGCGAGTTCGGCGGCTTCGTGCCGCCGCCAACACTGTCTGCATGATCTGCGGGATGACCGCCGGCGGCGCTTACGGCCATCACGTTCGGTCCGCCGACTGCGCCTCGACCGCCTGCACGGCGACACTCGCCACCTGCCGCAGCGCTTCGCGATCTGCGCCCGAGGATGCCATCACGCCCATGCCGACCGCGACGGCCGAGACGTAGCGCGCGAGCGCGGCGGGGTCGGCGCTCTCCTTGAGATCGCCATCGGCCTTGGCACGAACAAAACGATCGCGGAGCTGGTCCTCGTTCTGGGCGCGGCGGGCGGCGAGCTCGAACGGGACGTTTTCGGAGCCGGTGCCGCAGGCGATGCCGCCCTGCACGAGCAGGCAGCCGGGCGGATTGGCGGGATCGGTCTGCTTCTCGGCGATGCCCATCAGCATCCGTTCGGCGACGTCACGGGCGGTGGATGCGGCCACCACCTCGTCCATCCAGACGCCGCGCAGCTTGGTGTAGCGATCGAGCGCAGCCTTCAGCAGGCCTTCTTTATTGCCGAAACAGGCATAGAGGCTGGGCGGATTGATGCCCATGGCCTCGGTCAGCTGGGCGATGGTGGCGCCCTCATAGCCATGGCGCCAAAACACTTCCATCGCCTGGTCCAACGCCGTTTCGGCGTTGAATTCGCGGGGGCGTCCCATGCGCATGTGCCTGTCTCCTCGGAATCGGCGGCTCGTATCAGCTTAACGCCGGCTCATATCTATTTGTTCTGGCTTTCTTTTTCTTGTGTCTTCCAATCGTCGCGGTATCGGCGTACATTTTTCTTAGTGAATGGTACATAAGTATCTTGCACTGCGAGATCCAGCTCCACATCTGTAGTGAACACTACATATCTGGAG
>NZ_PTFE01000144.1:0-15206 GCF_002936975.1 Bradyrhizobium sp. AC87j1 | reverse complement strand
GCGCCGGTAAGCCGAAAATGGTCGCCCTCATCGCCGTGGCCCGCAAGCTCATCACCATCCTCAACGCCATGCTCAGGGATCGAAAACCATGGCAACCCGCTTGACAAAGAACACAGTCGCTGAGGTGCGAGTGGCGCGATGCGAGAGCATCGCGCAGCGAGCCTCGAAGGATGAGCGGCCCCGATAGAGCCGGGGCCGTCGCCCTTCGAGGGCCGCTGAAGGAGCGGCCACCTCAGGGTGACGGTGATGGAATTGGACGCGCGCTACCTCCACATCGTCAATGCGAGCAAAGCGAAGCAATCCAGACTGTCTCTGCGGAGGGATACTGGATTGCTTCGTCGCAAGAGCTCCTCGCAATGACGAGCGGGGAGAGTCCTACCCGAACCGGTGATTGTACCGGTCCACCGTCAGCGCACTCACGTCGATGTCCGGCTTCTTGCCCGACAGCATGTCGGCGAGCACGCGACCGGAGCCACAGGACATGGTCCAGCCGAGCGTGCCGTGGCCGGTGTTGAGGTGGAGATTGGCGTATTGCGTCGGGCCGATCACGGGCGGGCCGTCCGGCGTCATCGGACGCAGGCCGCTCCAGAACGTCGCCTTGGCGAGATCGCCGCCGCGCGGGAACAGGTCGGTCAAGGAATGATCGAGCGTGGCGCGGCGCGCATCGTAGAGCTTGTCCGAATAGCCGGAGATTTCGGCGGTGCCACCGACGCGGATGCGATTGCCGAGCCGCGTGATCGCGACCTTGTAGCTCTCGTCCATCACGGTCGATTCCGGCGCCCCTGCGGCCTCCTTGATCGGCACCGTGATCGAATAGCCCTTCACCGGATAGACCGGCAGCGAGATGCCGAGCGGCGCAACCAGCCGCGACGACCAGCTTCCGAGCGCGAGCACGTAGGCGTCTGCCTGCAACATGCCGGCACTGGTCACAACACCGCTGACGCGCGCGCCGTCGGTGACGATGCGGTCAATGCCGGTATTGAACATGAAGCGGACGCCAAGCGCCTCGGCGTGCTTGGCCAGCGCCTGCGTGAACATGTGGCAGTCGCCGGTCTCGTCCTGCGGCAAGCGAAGCCCGCCGACGAACTTCTCCTTCACGCCGGCGAGTGCCGGCTCGACCGCGATGCAGCCCTCTCGGCTCAGCACCTCGAAGGGCACGCCATATTGCTTGAGCACGGCGATGTCTTCGCCAGTGCCGTCGAGCTGGGCCTGGTAACGGAACAGCTGCAGCGTGCCTTGCGAGCGCTCGTCATACTGGATGCCGATGTCGCGGCGCAGATCGCGCAAGGAATCGCGGCTGTATTCCGCGATCGGGATCATCCGGCTCTTGTTGACCGCGTAACGCGCGCTGGTGCAGTTGCGCAGCATCTTGAGCAGCCAGACCCACATGACGGGATCGAGCTTCGGCCGGACGACAAGCGGGCCGTGCTTCATCAGAAGCCACTTCACCGCCTTCACCGGCACGCCGGGGCCGGCCCAGGGCGAGGAATAGCCGGGCGACACTTCGCCGGCATTGGCGAAAGAGGTCTCCAGCGCCGGCTCAGGCTGACGGTCGACGACCGTGACCTCGTGGCCGGCACGCGCAAGGTAGTAAGCAGAGGTGACACCGATGACACCGCTGCCGAGGATCAGAACTTTCACGCTTGGTCAAACTCCCGCGGCATCACGCTCGCCGCTGCAAGGAAACAACTCGCAACGGCGAGAGCAATTATCAGGCCACCCGCTTGATGGCATCACCCAGGATCGACACGATATCGTCGATGTGGCTCTTCTCGACGATGAGCGGGGGCGACAGCGCGAAGGAGTCGCCGCTCATGCGGAAGTACAGCCCGCGATTGAAGCAGTCGACCATGACGTCATAGCCACGCGCACCGACCGCACCGTCACGCGACGACAGCTCGACCGCGCCCATCAGCCCGCAATTGCGGATGTCGATGACGTTAGGCAGGCCTTTCAGCGAATGCAGCGCATCGCGCCAATATTCGGCAATCGAGGCACCGCGCGTGAGCAGGCCTTCGTCCTTGTAGATGTCGAGCGTCGCGATGCCCGCGGCGCAGGCGGTCGGATGTGCCGAATAGGTGTAGCCGTGGAACAGCTCCATGACGTTTTCCGGGCCGATCATCATGGCGTCGTGCACCTTGCGATGCGCGAACACCGCGCCGCAAGGAATGGTGCCGTTGGTGATGCCCTTGGCCGTGGTCATCATATCAGGCGTGACGCCGAAGAAGTTGGCGGCGAACGGCGTGCCGAGGCGACCGAAGCCGGTGATGACCTCGTCGAAGATCAGGAGGATGCCGTGCTTGTCGCAGATCTCGCGCAGGCGCTGGAGATAGCCCTTCGGCGGCGGCAGCACCGCGGTCGAACCGGGGACCGGCTCGACGATGACGGCAGCGATCGTCTCGGCACCGTGCAGGGCCACCAGACGCTCGAGATCGTCGGCGAGCTCGGCGCCATGCTCCGGCTGGTCCTTGGCGAAGGCGTTGCGGGTGAGATCATGGGTGTGGCGGATGTGGTCGACGCCCGGCAGCAGCGTCGCGAAGGCGCGGCGGTTGGCGACCATGCCGCCGACCGAGGTGCCGCCGAAGCCGACGCCGTGATAGCCGCGCTCACGGCCGATCAGGCGGGTGCGGCTCGCCTGGCCGTTGGCGCGGTGATAGGCGAGCGCGATCTTCAGCGCGGTGTCGACCGATTCGGAGCCGGAATTGGTGAAGAAGATCCGGTCGAGGCCCTTCGGCGCGATCTCGGCGAGGCGCTCGGCGAAGTCGAAGGCCAGCGGATGGCCCATCTGGAACGACGGCGCGAAGTCCAGCGTCATCAGCTGGCGCTCGACTGCGGCGGCGATCTGCTTGCGGCCGTGGCCGGCATTGACGCACCACAGGCCGGCGGAGCCATCGATCACCTTGCGGCCGTCGACGGTGGTGTAGTGCATGCCCTCGGCCGAGGAGAACAGGCGCGGCGCCTTCTTGAACTGCCGGTTGGCCGTGAACGGCATCCAGAACGAGTCGGTCTTGATAGTGTTCGGAATCTGATGAAGGGTCACGGCCGCGCTCCTTTGCTGACCCTGTAGCAGAGCCACGGCTTCGAAAGCGCAACAAGTCCTTTTCTGGTGACCTGCAAGCCATTGATTTAACTGGGGCTGCGGGTCCATATTTGCCCGATCCACAACACCTGCAACACAGGATCTGGGTTATGAGCGTCGACATCGGTGGACGGCTGCGATTCATCCGGGCGCGCCACAAGTTGTCGCAGCGCGAGCTGGCCAAGCGCGCCGGGGTCACCAATTCGACGATTTCGTTGATCGAATCCAACCAGATGAACCCCTCGGTCGGCGCCCTCAAGCGCATCCTCGACGGCATCCCGATGGGGCTCGCCGAGTTCTTCGCGCTGGAGCCGGAGTCACGACGCAAGATCTTCTACCGCGCCGAGGAGCTGACCGAAGTCGGCAAGAAGCCGATTTCGTATCGGCAGATCGGCGACAATCTGTTCGGCCGCAGCCTGCAGATCCTGAAGGAACGCTACGAGCCCGGCAGCGACACCGGGCGCGTCCACCTCGTCCATGACGGCGAGGAAGGCGGCATAGTGATCTCGGGCAAGCTCGAAGTCACTGTCGAGGACGAGCGCCGCATCCTCAATCCTGGCGATGCCTATTATTTCGAGAGCCGCCGCCCGCATCGCTTCCGCTGCGTCGGCGGCAAGCCGTGCGAGGTGATCTCGGCCTGCACGCCGCCGACGTTCTGAATCGCGAACAGTGCATCCGGAAGGTTACGGGCGGCCACCGGTATCTTACGGTGGTTGAGCCATCTCAATTTCTGTGCGCCGGACCGCTATATATTACGAACCGTAGCCGAGCAGCCTGGCTTAGAGGTGCTGAGGTTATGGCCCCGGACTCCAGGGTATTCCGGGGCCGCTTCGTAACATGGGCTTGCGCATGAAGATCACTCTTGCCAATGCGGAAGCCGCGCTCGACGAAGTCCTGCGCGACACCGACAAGCTCCGTTCGCGCGAGCTGCGCAAAGCCATCGCGAAATACATCGAAGTGCAGAAAGAGCAGATCAAGGCTCTCCGCAGGTTGATGAACTGATCGGCCGCCGCGGAGTGAAGAGGGCTCGCCCCGGCCGCCGCCTCAACGCTGCGTCAGCAACTCCTCAATCCGGATCGGGAATTTGCGGACGCGCACGCCGGTCGCATGCCAGACCGCGTTCGCGACCGCGCCGGCACTGCCGGTGATGCCGATCTCGCCGACGCCCTTGATGCCGAGCGCATTGACGTGCGGGTCGTGCTCCTCGACCGTGATCACGTCGAGCGGCGGCACGTCGGCATTCACGGGGACATGGTACTCACCGAGATTGGCGTTCATGATCCGACCGCTGCGCCGGTCGGTGACGGCCTCCTCGTGCAGTGCAAAGGAGAGGCCCCAGATCATGCCGCCGAACAGCTGGCTTTGCACCATGCGCGGGTTGACGATGCGCCCGGCCGCGAAGGCGCCGACCATGCGGGTGACGCGGACCTGACCGAGCTCGGGATCGACCTTCACCTCCGCGAATACCGCGCCATGGGCATGCATCGCATATTCCTCCATCGCCGCAGGGTTCGGCGCACCGGTGCCGCGCGCCTCGACCTCAGCGACGCCGGCGCGCGCGAGGATCTCGGCGTAGCTCTCGCCGCGGCTCTCGTCGTCGCGCCTGATCAACCTGCCGTCGCGCGCGATCACGCCGGCATTGCCGGCGCCGAACAGCGGCGAGCGCTCGTCATTGGTGGCGAGATCGGCGAGCTTTGCGATCACGGCCGCGCCGGCGCTGTGGATCGCAGCTCCCGCGGTCGCGGTGTGCGCGGAGCCGCCGGCGATGCCGGCATCGGGCAGGTCCGATGTCCCCGCCTTGAACGTGACGCGGTCGATATCAAGGCCGACGGCATCGGCGGCGATCTGCGCCAGCGCCGTCCAGGCACCCTGCCCCATGTCGTGCGCGCCGATCTCCATCACGCCCGAGCCGTCGCGGCGGATCGCCGCGCGCGCTTCCGCCTGGAACATCAGCGCCGGAAAGGTCGCGGTGCCCATGCCCCAGCCGACCAGCAGGCCGGCATCATCGCGCATCTGCCGCGGCTGCAGCGGACGCTTCGCCCAGCCGAAGCGCGCCGCGCCCTGGTCGTAACAGGCCCGCAGCGCCTTTGACGAGAACGGCTTGCCGGTGATCGGCTCGATCTCGGCATAGTTCTTCAGGCGGAAGGCCAGCGGATCGATGCCGCAGGTCCAGGCTATCTCGTCGATCGCGCTCTCCAGCGCAATCGAACCGGTCGCCTCGCCCGGCGCGCGCATGAACAGCGGCGTGCCGGTGTTGACGCGCACGGCGTCATGCGAGGTGCGGATGGCAGGTGCCGCATAGAGCGTGTGCGAGGCATCGGCCGCGGGCTCGTAGAAATCGTCGAAGGTGCTCGACACGGTCCTCGCATGGTGATCGAGCGCGGTCAGCCGTCCCTCGCCGTCGGCACCGATGCGCAGCCGCTGACGGGTCGGCGCGCGATGGCCGACCGGGCCATACATCTGCTCACGGCGCAGCACCAGCTTGACCGGCCTGCCGACCAGCTTCGCGGCCATGATGCCGAGGACCGGCGGACCGCCCATGAGCCCCTTCGATCCGAAGCCGCCACCGAGGAAGGGGCTGCGGATGTGGATCTTGTCGTGCGCGATGCCGAACAGCTCGGCGATGCGCGCGAGCGACAGCTTCAGGCCCTGGGTCGGCATGTCCACGGACAGCTTGTCGCCATCCCAGTGAGCCACAACGGCATGCGGCTCCATCGCGTTGTGATATTGCGGCGGCGTCTCATAGGTCGCGTCGATCTGCGTCTCGGCCGAGACAAGGCCCGCCTCGACATCGCCGCGGTGATTTTCGGTGGGGTTGCCGACGCCGACGACGGGCGGCACAAAACTCTCACCGGCATCGAGGCCGATGAGCGGAGGCTGCGCCTCGTAGCGTGGCGCCAGCAGCGCGGCACCTTCCGTCGCGGCTTCAAGCGTCTCGGCGATCACGACGGCGATCGGCTGATTGGCGTAGCGGACCTCGCTGCTCTGCAAAGCCTCCATCCGAAACACGAAGGGATTGGTCTTGATCTCGGGGTCGATGGCGAGCGGTGGCTTGTGGTCGGGTGTCATGACATCGACGACGCCGGGATGGCGTTTTGCGGCGGCGACATCGAGCGAGGTTACGCGGCCATGCGCGATGCTGGCCGCGGCGATCACCGCAAACAGCATGCCGGGCGGATGATTGTCGGCGGCATAGGTTGCCTGCCCCGTGACCTTGAGGACGCCGTCGCGGCGGGTCAGCGGCTGGCCGATGTTCGAGCCGTGCCTGAGATGGGCGGGCGCGCTGGTGAGGTTGAGCTCAGGCATGGATGGCTCCTGATGTCGAGGCAAAGGGAGAGGCCGGCAGTGCAGACAAGCGCGCGGGCGTACCGGCGGCGGCGAGGGTCAGCGCACGCACAACGATGCGGCGGGCGAGCTCGATCTTGAAGGCGTTGTCACCGGACGGCTTTGCGTCGGTGAGCGCACGCCAGGCGGCTTCCTGGAAGGCATCGGCCGTGGGCGCGACGCCCTTGAGAACGTCCTCCGCAGCGCGGGCGCGCCAAGGCTTTGCGGCGACACCGCCAAGTGCGAGCCGCGCTTCGGCGATCTTGCCGTTCTCGATCCGCAACGCAGCGGCGGCCGAGACCACCGCGAAGGCGTAGGAGGTGCGCTCGCGAACCTTGAGGTAGCGCGCATGCGGGGCAAATTCGCGCGCCGCCGGCGGCAGGCGCACTGCAACAATGAGGTCGCCGGGCTCGAGCACGGACTCGCGCTCGGGCGTATCGCCGGGCAGGCGATGCAGCTCGTCGAGCGCGATCTCGCGCCGGCCGCCCCTGCCCTCGATCTCCACGATAGCATCGAGCGCGACCAGCGGCACGCAGAAGTCGGAGGGATGCGTGGCGATGCAGCTGTCGCTCCAGCCGAGCACCGCGTGGGTGCGATTCTCGCCGCCGCGGGCGTCGCAGCCGCTGCCGGCCTCGCGCTTGTTGCAGCGGCTGGCAGTGTCGTAGAAATACGCGCAGCGCGTCCGTTGCAGGAGATTGCCGCCGACGGTCGCGGCATTGCGCAACTGCGCGGATGCACCGGAGAGAAGGGCTTCCGCGACAGCGGGATAGGACCTTGCGAAGTCCGCATCATGCGCGAGATCGGCGTTGCTGACGAGCGCACCGATGCGCAATGACCCGTCGGCGAGGCGCTCGATGCCATCGAGCCCGTCGAGATGCGTGACGTCGACCAGGCGATCCGGACGGCTGACGCCGCCCTTCATCAGATCGAGCAGATTGGTGCCGGCGGCGAGATAGACCGCGCCCGACTGGGCCGCGGCGGCAACCGCGTCACTAACTGTGGCGGGCCTGACATAATCGAACGGTTTCATGCGGAGCGCCTCTGATCGGATTCGTCCATGCGTCCTTGCGCATCGAGCACGGCATCGACGATGCCGGCATAGGCACCGCAGCGGCACAGATTGCCGCTCATGCATTCGCGGATGCGTTCGGGATCGTTGCCGGCCTGGCCTTCGCGCATCATGCCGATCGCGCTCATGACCTGACCGGGCGTGCAGAAGCCGCACTGAAATCCGTCATGGGCGATGAAGGCGGCCTGCACCGGGTGCAGCTGGTCACCGCGCGCAACGCCTTCGATGGTGAGGATGTCGGCGCCGTCATGACTGATCGCGAGCGCGAGGCAGGAGTTGATGCGCTTGCCGTCGACCAGAATGGTGCAGGCGCCGCACTGACCGCGGTCGCATCCCTTCTTGGTTCCGGTGAGATGGAGGCGCTCACGCAAGAGATCGAGCAGCGTGACGCGCGGATCGTCGAGGACGAAGTCGCGTCGCGCACCGTTCACGGTGAGGCTGATGGAGTGGTTCATACAAGGCTCCGATCAGATATGGACATGAGTGATCGCGCAGCGCGCCACCGCCGTGGCCGCCGTCGATCTACGTTGACGCGGGCAGAAGCCGGCCAACATCAAGGCGAAGATACGGAGGCTCCCTCCGCTTAACAAGGGCCGGCTGAAAAATATTGGAATTGGTCAAAAGCCCGTGCGCCACCAACGCGATGCAGCCCGGCAAGGGTTCAACGAGGGTTCAATCTAACCAATTCGTGATCTACATTGCCTGATATGGACGACCACAGCGACCAGACCCGAAAGCCCCGCGCCGATGCCGTGCGCAATCGCGAGCGCGTGCTCGAAGCAGCCAAGGCCGTGTTCAACGCGGGCGGTCCGGAGGCGAGCCTGGAGGCTGTGGCCAAGCGCGCCGGCGTCGGCATCGGCACGCTCTATCGGCATTTCCCCACGCGCGAAGATCTGTTCGAGGCGGTGTACCGGCGCGAGGTCGAGCAGCTCAGCGAACTCGCCGAGCACCTGCGAAGTGCCAAGGATCCGGTCGAGGCGCTGCGGCGCTGGCTGCAGTCCGCCGTCGAATTCGTTGCCACCAAGAAAGGCATGTTGGCCGCGCTGGCGCTGGCGTATCAGAGCTCGTCGGAACTTGCCGTTTTCTCCATGGACCGGCTGACCAAGGCGATCGGCTCGCTGCTCGAGCGCGCGGTCGCAGCCGGCCAGATGCGCGCCGATATCAGCCCGGAGGACCTGCTGCGGGCGTTTTTCGGGATGTGCTACATGCACGATCAGAGGGGATGGCAATCCTCGGTGCTGCGCCTGCTCGACGTGTTCGTCGACGGATTGCGGGTACAATCCGCTGCCAAGACCAAGGCGCGCGCGGCCAAGCCAGCGAAGCCGGCGGTGAAACGGAAGCGATAGCGCGCCCGTATTTCCCTGAGGTCATGCTAGAATCAGCATTGCCGGGATTTCAACGCGGAGCCTTGTCATGCGCATTGCCGCCTTGCTCGTCGCTATCAGTATTGCCTTCAACCCCATCTCAGCACGCGCCGACGATGTCGCGACGGCGCAGGGCGTCATCCGCGCCCAGGAGCAGGCCTTCGTCCGCGACGATGCAAGCGCCGCCTATTCCCATGCCGCACCGGCGATCAAGGAAATCTTCCCCGCGCCCGACATCTTCATGTCCATGGTGCAGAACGGTTACGCGCCGGTCTACCGGCACAAGAGTTTCGAGTTCGGAGAAAGCAAGATCGAGGGCGGTTGGATTGCGCAGCGCGTTCACATCATCGACGCCAATGGCGAAGCCTGGGAAGCGCTCTACACGCTCGAGCAGCAGGCGGACGGCAGCTACAAGATCACCGGCTGCTCGCTGCTGAAGGCGGGACAGGCGGTTTAGGTTGCGAAGCCCGGTCCGGTCTTGACCGACTTCATCCGCGAGCGGATCAACAGCGTCAGGACGATGCCGATATTGAGCGCGTTCCACGCCACGCCGTTCGCGAATGCCGCGGCGTAGGAACCGGTCGCATCGAAGATGATGCCCGACACCCAGCCGCCGAAGGACATGCCGAACACCGAGGCGAAAATTACGATGCCGACGCGCGTTGCGGCTTCGCTCGCCGGCATCGCCTCGCGCACGATGATCGCGTAGCTCGGCACGATGCCGCCCTGGAACAGGCCAAACATCGCGGAGATGAGATAGAGCGAGGCGAGACTGTCGAAGAACAGATAGAACACCAGCGCAAAGCCCTGCGCCAGCGATCCCACCAGCAGTGTGCGGATGCCGCCGATCTTGTCGGCGAGGAAGCCCGAGCCGATCCGGCTGACGATGCCGCAGGCCATCATCAGCGACAGCATCTCCGCGCCGCGCGCCACGCCGTAGCCGAGATCGCCGCAATAGGCGACGATATGCACTTGCGGCATCGCCATCGCGACGCAGCAGGAGATGCTGGCGATCGAAAGCAGCACCGTCAGCGTGTTGGTCGACAGCTTGAGATCGACGCGCGGCGGCGGCGCATTGGCGTGGTCCTGGACCTTGTCGTCGCCCATCTGCGCACGCAGCACCAGCACCAGGATCGTCATCAGGCTGACGCAGACGAGCCCGATGCCGATATGAGTGTAGCGCCAGCCGATGGTCTGCATGCCCCAGTTCACAATCGGGGGCCACATCGTTCCCGCGAAATAATTGCCGCTCGCGACGATGGTCACGGCGAGGCCGCGATAGCGCTCGAACCAGTGCGAGGCCTCCGCCATCAGCGGCGCGAAAGTCGCCGAGGTGCCGAGACCGATCAGGAAATAGGCCGCTACGAACTGCCAGAGCTGGGTCGACAGCCCCGCGAGCACATTGGCAACGCCGAGGAAGGCGATGCTGATCGCCATTGCCGGCACGATGCCGAATCGGTCGGTGATCTTGCCGGCGATCACGCCGCCGAGCCCGAAGCCGAACATCATGAGGGTGAAGGCCAGCGACACCGCGCCGCGGGTGGCGGAGAATTCGGCCTGCACCGCGGGAAGCATCACCACGATCGCCCACATGCCGACGCCGCCGATCGAGCCGATCACCAGCGCAAGGACAAGCCGTATCCAGGCCTGACGGGAATCAGGGCTGAATGTTCCAGGCGTTTGTCCGGAGTGATTTGGCGCGTGCACGGGGCGGAACATGGCCCGCGGATCGTCACAGGGTCAAGCATCGTGGCGCGATATTGGGCATGCGCGGTGCACTGCGGTAAGAAGCAGCTTGGCGAACGCGCGATTTGCCATTAGTTTGCAATTCGCGTGAGCAAATCGCCGCGCGAAAAGCATGTCGGCGGAATGTTGCTGCGATTGACACGATCGATGCGGATCAAGGTGGGGCGCTTCATTGCCCTCGCCTATCTGTTCTGCGTGCTCGCGCCGGCGGCAGGCCTCGCCTGGGGCAGCGGCCCGGCGCCGTGTCTCGATGAGACACTGCTGGCCGATCTCGTGCCGGTGCATCACCAGATGCCGGGCGATCACATGCACGACGGCACCTCGCACGATCACGCGGGGGCACACGCGCATCACCAGACGGCCGCGCAGGACGCGCCCGCTTCTTCGCATCATCATGGCGGCAAGGGCACGGCCGGACCGTGCTGCGCGATGATGTGCATCAGCGCGCTGCCGGCCGATCTGCCGAGCTTCGCCAAGCCGGTTCAGCCCGTCTCCGCCTGTGCGCCCGAGATCGTGGCCAGCCTGCACAGCGCGGCGCCGCCCCTGCACTACCGTCCTCCCATCGCCTGATCTGACACGACGATTTCGGGCCGAGCGCGAGTCTGCGCGCGCGAACCTGTGGTCTCCAGATCAGGAATGAATCATGCTTACGCCTTCCCGGGCGAAGTTCGCCGCCGCATCCGCGGTGCGTGGACGACACTTTCGATTCTATTGGCCGCTGCTGGCCGTGATTGCGCTGGCGCTGTCCGGCTGCATGCCGGCAACGACGCAAGTCGCCGGCGCCGATCCCGCTGATCCCTCGGCGAAGGTCGCGCCTGTCGGCTATCGGTCGACCATTGCGCCCTACACCAGCCTGCGGCCTGCAGCGCCGGCGCCATGGCGCGACCGCAACGACGCCGTCGCGCCGCGGCCGAAGCAAGACCGGTAGGAGCGCGCCATGACACATCAATTCGCGCGAAGCCTGCTCGTTCTCGCCGCGCTCGGCCTTGGCGCACCCGGACTTGCCGGCTGCGCCGGGTTCTCGCCCGACAGCGGCATGACTGATGTCTCGGAGCTGACGAGCCAGACCATCAACAAGGATGTCGCCTTCGTTCGCACGCCCGAGGCAGCGGGCGCGGTTGACGCGCGCGTTCGCCAGTTATTATCGCGGGCGCTGAGCGTGGAGGCCGCCGTTCAGATCGCACTGCTCAATAACAAGGGATTGCAAGCCGCCTATAACGAGCTGGCGCTGGCCGAGACCGATCTGGTCGAGCAGAGCCTGCCGCCCAATCCCGTGTTCTCGGTCTCGCGGATCTCAGGCAACGGCGCCAGCGAGATCGAGCGTCAGGTGGTCGGCGACATCCTTGCGCTCGCCACCCTGCCGTTTCGCTCCGACATTGCCCGCGACCGGTTCCGCCAGGCGCAGTTGCGCGCGGCGCTGGCGACGCTGCGGCTCGCCGCCGACGTCCGCGGCACCTACGTGCGCGCTGTCGCCGGCAACGAGATGGTGGCGCTGTTGACGGATGCGAAGGCAACGGCGGAATCGACCGCACAGCTTGCGGTCAAGCTCGGCCAGACCGGCTCGCTCAACAAGCTCGACCAGGCCCGCGAGCAGGTGTTTTACGCCGAGACCACCGCCGACCTTGCCTCCGCGCGCCAGGCTGCGACGAGTGCGCGCGAAAGGCTCGCGCGGCTGATGGGATTGTGGGACGGCGGCCTCGACTTCCGTTTGCCCAATCAATTGCCGCCGCTGCCGCGCCGGCCGCAGGCACTGCCCTCGATCGAGGCCGATGCGGTGGCCCATCGCATCGATCTGCAGATCGCCCGGCTGGAGCTGACGGCGCTGGCGAAGTCGCTGAACCTCACCGAGGCGACGCGCTTCGTGACGCTGCTCGATCTCGCCGGCATCTCCCGCCGCACCCGGGATCCCGAAGGCGCGCCGTTCCGCGAACGCGGCTTCGACGTCCAGTTCCAGATCCCGATCTTCGACGGCGGCGAGGTGCGGATGCGACAGGCGGCAGAGATCTACAATCTCGCCTTCAACCGCCTGACCGAGCGCGCTGTGAACGTTCGCTCGGAGGCGCGCGATGCGTATCGTGTCTATCGCTCCAGCTACGACATCGCCAGCCACTACCAGCGCGAGATCGTCCCCTTGCGCAAGATCATCACTGAGGAGATGCAGCTCCGCTTTTCCAGCATGCAGGTCGATATCTTTGCGCTGCTCACCGAAGCACGACAGCGTCTGGCTTCGCTACGCGGCGCGATCGATGCCCGGCAACGATTCTTCCTCGCCCAGTCCGACCTGCAGACCGCCGTCAATGGCGGCGGCGCGCCTGCTGCGGGCGGCGACACTTCAACCACCATCGCCGCGGCAGCCCCTGCCGACGGCGGCCACTGAGATGGAGGCCGGCATGTTTTCCCGCAGAGGATTTTTGGGCACCGCCGCGCTCGTCGGCGCATCCGCGGTCCAAGGCCGCGTGCAGGCGGCATCTATCCCGGAAGCTGCGCACATGGACAAGGTGGTGATGCAGCCGCCGCTGCATCCGATCAGTGGCCCGGACTATCGCCCCGTCGTCACGCTGAACGGCTGGTCGCTGCCGTTCCGCATGAACGGCGACTGGAAGGAATTCCATCTCGTCGCCGAGCCCGTAGTGCGCGAATTCGCCGAGGGCATGAAGGTGAATCTGTGGGGCTATAACGGCCAGTCGCCGGGCCCGACGATCGAGGCGGTCGAGGGCGACAAGGTCCGCATCTTCGTCACCAACAGACTACCCGAATACACCACCGTGCACTGGCACGGCATGATCATTCCCAGCGGCATGGACGGTGTCGGCGGGCTGACCCAGCCGCACATCCAGCCGGGAAAGACCTTCGTCTACGAGTTCGAGATGAGGAAGAGCGGGACCTTCATGTACCACCCGCATTCCGACGAGATGGTGCAGATGGCGATGGGCATGATGGGCATGGTCGTCGTGCATCCGCGCGATCCGGACTTCCGACCCGTCGACCGTGACTTCGTCTTCGTGATGAGCACCTATCGCGTCGATCCCGGCACCTATCTGCCGCTGGTCAACGAGATGACCGACTTCAACATGTGGACCTGGAACGCGCGGGTGTTTCCCGGCATCGATCCGCTGCCGGTGCGGCTCGGCGACAAGGTGCGCGTACGCATCGGCAATCTCAGCATGACCAACCATCCGATCCATCTGCATGGCCACAGCTTTGCCGTGACCTGCACCGATGGCGGCTGGATTCAGGAGAGCGCGCAATATCCGGAGACGACGACCGACGTGCCGGTTGGCGCCGTTCGCGTGTTCGACGTGCTCGCCGACAATCCCGGCGACTGGGCGTTCCATTGCCACAAGTCGCATCACACCATGAATGCGATGGGACACGATGTGCGCAACCTGATCGGCGTGTCGCGCAAGGACCTAGCCAAGGCCGTCGGCAAGCTCGCGCCCGACAGCATGGCGATGGGCTCGACCGGCATGGCGATGGGCAACATGGAGATGCCCGCGCCCGACAACACGCTGCCGATGATGACCGGTACCGGCCAGTTCGGCCCGATCGAGATGGGCGGCATGTTCACGGTGATGAAGATCCGCGAGGACCTCGCGCGCGACGATTATCGCGATCCGGGCCCGTACAAGTTTCCGCAAGGCACCGTCGCCTACGAGGTCGAGGCACCCGATGCGGCACCAGTGCGGCAACCGGGCAAGCCGACGCACAAGATGAAGATGTGAGCGTTTCGATGAACCACCAACTGGAGATGACGATGAAGACGATCAAACTCGGCCTCGCGCTGGCGGCGCTGTCGCTCGCGCCGACGTTTGCGCACGACAAGCACGGGCACGCGACCTTTTCGGCCGGCGAGCCCGGCGATCCCAACAAGCCCGCGCGCACCATCGAGATCCTGCTGAACGAGATGGACTACGCACCTGCCAAAATCGAGGTCAAGCGCGGCGAACAGGTCCGCTTCGTGCTGCGTAATGTCGGCAAGGAGGACCACGAATTCCTGCTCGCCACCACCAAGGAGAATCTCGCGCATGCCGTGGAGATGAAGAAGCATCCGCACATGGAGCACGACGATCCCAACGGTGTCAGGCTCGCACCGAACAAGACGGCCGAGATCCTCTGGAAGTTCAGCAAGGCCGGCACGTTCGAATTTTCGTGCCTCATTCCCGACCATCGCGACTACGGCATGGTCGGCCACGTCACCGTGAAGTAGCGATAAGGAGACTCCCATGAACCGCATCATTCGTATCACTGCTGCGCTGGCGCTGACTGTCGGCCTTACCACTGCCGCCCTCGCGGCGGGGACCGCCGCGATCAGCGGTGAGGTCAAGAAAATCGACGAGGGCGCCGGCAAGATCACGCTCAAGCACGGGCCGGCCAAGAGCCTCGGCATGGAGGACCCCATGACCATGGTCTACCGCGTCAAGGACCCCGCCTTGCTCAAGCAGGTGAAGGTCGGCGACAAGGTCACCTTCGAGGCCGAGGAGGCGGCCTCGGGGTATACGGTGACCAAGATCGACAAGGCGAGGTAGCGCCCCGTCAACCGTCATTCCGGGGCGCGCCGCTTGGCGCGAACCCGGAATCTCGAGGTTCCGGGTTCGGCTCTGCGAGCCGCCCCGGAACGACGGCG
>NZ_PTFE01000143.1:0-15247 GCF_002936975.1 Bradyrhizobium sp. AC87j1 | reverse complement strand
CTGAAAGGCACAAATCAGTTGCCGAAGGTCATCGCAGGTGTCAGATTCGAAAACGGCATCGAGGTCATCCAGGTGCCGGCAAACCACGCCGCCTGATCGCCTCGTCACCCAAAATCCCGCATAGCTCCGGCGTTACGCGGGGAGTTCACTTGGTAATAGCGGTAGCTCTTCCCGGAGATGCCAGGGATATCGATAAACCACTCGTTCGACATAGCTGCAGTTCACTTTCTGGGGGTCTGCCCCGTTTAAACGAACCAAGCTATTGACGCTTTCAGTGCGGGGTTTAAAAAAGAATCGCACTCGCCAGAGGGCCCTCCGCTTGGTTCCGCAAATGGAGGTTCTGATTACGGAAGGATCGCCCGGTAGCCAGCCTCGGCGGTCCTTTTCGCGAATCAGATGATCAGCAGGCGTAGTGGACACTGTGGCGCCGATTCCGCGCAACGAACATCGTAGGCATCGGTTGAGACGAACAGGCACATGCCTGTTATCTGAGCGGATTTCCCCGCGCTTTGGCCCGGTTTCAGCAAATGTTGCTCGGTCGCCACATCCGGGCGTTACGGGTGTCGACACATCCGGCAGAGTATCCGGTGGGCAGGGACCGACGACAGCCCGACATCAGTCCTTGATCCGGTTCTCCCGCACGTCCTTCAGGATCGCCTCGTAAGTCGCAATCACCTGCCTGCTGCGATCGATCGCCTCTTGGGTGACGTCTCTCCAGGCGTTGCTCCCCTCGCGCTCCCCGAGCTTCATCCTCCCTGATTCGAGGGGCTCAAGGTCGCGCCTCAGTTGCTCGAGCTGCTTCTCGACGCCTTCGGCGTATTCGCGCCAGTCGACGGCCATGTTCTTCCTCCACATCATCTAGCAGCGTGGCGCAACCGGAGGGCGAGCGCAAGATGATGCTGATGCAGTCACCGTGGACCTCGCAGGAAATCAATCATGTTTGGCGTCCAGCCAAAAATGTCGACTTGGTTCTTCGTGAGGGTGACGATCGTGAGAAACTCCTCAAGCAATTGCACTGCCGGTCCGGGTTTGTAGAGGGTCACCCACCCAGCTTTCTCAGGATACCTGAACGCGAAGTGCGCGTGGTAGGGCGACACATCTCGGATAAACTCGTCGATTTCAGCCGTGAGAGACAATCCGCAATCTGTCGCCTTAATAAGCAGATCGGTGAGATTGTGAGAGTGTTTCAGTTTTCCGCTGAGCTGTCCGCTCTCTTCTATAACGGACTTCAGGGCATTCTCTATGCTGAAGCCAATAAGGAGGTAGAGAGAGAGGCCGATCTGCTGAATGGTGGCGGACTGATCGGCCGCTACAATGCGTTTCGCGCCATCCAGCAATCCGACGGCCCAGGCTAGTTTCTCAATGTGCATAGTCATCAGCGATGAAGCTCGCGCACCCGGCGCACGAGCGCAAGCGAAGCGCACCCAAAAAATCGGTGGATTGACACCGTTGATCCTTTGACCCGCCGCGACTCAGGAGCCGGCTTCGCGTGGGCAGACGAGGATCATGTCCGATCAAATTCGACCGCTCGCTGCTTCAGCGAAACCTTAGCCTTGAAGCCGGCCTTTAACCACGCAAAGGCCTGCGTGTGACCAGCCTTGCGCGAGCTTTCATTTCCCCACCATGCACTGAAGCGGTAGGCAGAAGCAGGTAGCGGCCGCCTAAGAATTTCTTCGATCTCGGAGAATGTGAGGCGAACAGCTTGTCCCCGTGTGCTTAAGAGCCATTGGCACAACGGATCGTAAACCGACTCAACCACTGGCCTCGTCACCTTGTCCACGCGACTGGCAGAAGCGATGTGTCGCGCGGCAATCTCCAAGTTGAGATCAGTGATCCTTTCAAAGATACGAGCGGCGATCGTCTCCGCCTCTTCGGCGGTCAACGATCGGATTCCGAGCGAAGCCAGTTCCTGTCTGAGAATTCTGGCTACGATCGATTTGACCCTCATTTTGGGTAGGCCCTAAAGCCTCGATCCAAGCTCAGCCAGCGGGCGCGATCAATAAGACCTTCGCCGACTCGGTAAAAGTACGGGCCGGGCGGCACGCGCGCCCAGGCGCCCCGAAAGGGGATGGATTTTTTCAGCAAATCAGCGGGATTCGAGCCTCTGCGTGGTAAAGCCGCGCGCGACCCACAACCCCATCCAAGCAAGGATGAACAAGAGCATTGGCGGACCTATTACCAGGCCGGGATAAAACGCGGTCGGTATAGGATGTTCGCGCGATCTTGCCGGCGCGAAATCGCACCACGGACCCCGCTTCGAGCGATCGCCGCACTGGGCGTCATGCTCGCTCCGCCGCTATAGACGGCGGGACCCTGGTTACTTCCAGGAATAGGGCGGGTATTCCAGGTCCGGGTTTCCAAGCTTACCGCCGTCCCTCAGCCTTCCGCAGAGACGATGCGACCGGCACCGCATCAGCTACGACTGGATGCTCGATGGCTGCCTGAAGGGCCTCAAGAGGATGGTCGACGAGCGCCGCGGGCGGGCGGCTGGCTCTACCGAGACCCGTGGCGATCGTGGCGAAGTATGCCCAGCTCACGATCGAGCAAAAGGCGATCGTGACGGCTGAGGTCTACCGCATCCTGGCGGAGCGTGACCAATGAAACGCCGAGGCAGCCGCTGGCTGAAGTCTGCGCCTAGACGCTCAGCCACATCGCAGCATAGAAGCCCGTCGGCCCCGCAGCCGGCGGGTTCATTTCTGTGAAAAAGATCGGCGTGGTGGGGAGTTACCGTCCACGACTGTTCAAGAGCGAGTACCGTCCTTCCGTTCAACCACAGGGAGATTCGGAAATGACACGTATTTTGCTCGTTGCTCTTACGCTTTCTTTTGTTGCTCCGATTGCAAGCGCCGTCGCTGGTCCATGTGACCATGCGTCTGATCGCGCTTCAGACGGATCTCGTTGCGGAGAGCGCGCCGCTGATCGCAGGTCGGGCGGGCGCTAAATAGTTTCAACCAAGGAGGGCCCGCCGGTCCAAGCTGGCGGGCCTTTGTGTTACGCGAAAGGGTGCCGCGTCGATCGTGCGGAACGTCGCGGCACAAGCCGCAGGGGTCGCACCAGAGCGGTGCCTGCGGCCTTTCTCTTTCTCGGGGGACCTGTGTGAATTTGGAGACACAATCGGGAATACTCGGCAAACCGGAGGAACGGCGGTTAGACGACATGCTTGTCTTTCCGGTGACGGCCTCAGTCGCACGAGGCAAGAGCCTGTCCGGAGGCCCCAGCATCATCATGCCCCCCGGCCCGATGCTGGGGCCACCACGGGAGTCGTTTTATACGAGGTGCCGATTGGATGAGACTTGGAGGGTTGTGTTCGCGCTTAGTGCGACGGCTATTGTCGCCGCCGGCTCCTTCTTTGCCATCCGATTTATCATCGGATTGAACCTCTGACCTCGACCTGAAGCGGCGCCGGAAGCGCCTCGCAAATTATCAATCCCTTGGGCCCGCGGAACGCGATTGAGCTACTGCGCGTCGGGGGTGTGGACAATCTGACGTTCAAGATCGGCCGCCGCTGTCCCGTAACTGGCCGCCACGTCTAGCAGGCTGTTGAAAAAAGGCGCTCGCCGCCGACCTGCGACCGTGATTCATTGGCTCCGACGGGATTCGGAGATGGTGCGTGCGCGGCGGCGACAATCGAACGGGCGAGCTGTTTAGCTACGTTGATCTGGAGGCGCGGGTGCGGCGTGATCATCCGCTGCGAGCGATCCGGACACTTGTGAACGAGGCGCTGGCGGCGCTGGAGCGGGAGTTTGCCGCGCTCTATTCGCCGATTGGGCGGCCGTCGATCCCGCCGGAGAAGCTGCTGCGGGCAATGTTGCTGCACTTATTCGATCCGCTCCGAGCGGCTTCTGATGGAGCGGCTGGAATACGACCTGCTGTTCCGCTGGTTCGTCGGAATCGGCGTCGACGCCGCCGCCTGGGACCATTCGGTGTTCTCGAAGAACCGCGACCGGCTGCTGGAGGGCGACATCGCGGCCAAGTTCCTGGCCGCGGTGCTGGCGCAGCCCAAGGTGAAGAGGCTTCTGTCGAGCGATCACTTCTCAGTCGATGGCACGCTGATCGAGGCTTGGGCCTCAATGAAGAGCGTCAAGCCCAAGGACGGCTCCGGCGAGCCGCCAGCGCCAGGCGGCGGGCGCAATGCCGAAGCGGACTTCCATGGCCAGAAACGCTCCAACGACACCCATGCTTCGACCACCGATCCCGATGCCAGGCTCTACCGCAAGGGTAAAGGCAAGGAGACGAAGCTGTGCTTCATCGGGCACGGGCTGATGGAGAACTGCCACGGCCTGCTGGTCGACGCCTGCTTGACGCAGGCCGACGGGCATGCCGAACGGGTGGCCGCGCTGCACATGATCGAGCCTCGTGCCGACCGACCGACAGCGATCACGCTTGGCGCCGACAAAGCCTACGATGCCGAAGACTTCGTCAACGAACTGCGCTCGATGAACGTGACGCCGCATGTGGCGCAGAACACGAGCGGCCGTAGCTCTGCGATTGACGGGCGAACGACCCGGCAAGGCCGGCTATGCCGTCAGTCAGCGCATCCGCAAGCGGATCGAGGAGGCATTCGGCTGGATCAAGACGGTCGCCCGCCAAGAGAAGACCAGCTTCCGTGGCCGTGATCGCGTCGCATGGGCCTTTACCTTCGCTGCCACCGCCTACAATCTGGTGCGGCTGCCCAAGTTGATCGCGGAGACCGGCTGATGGCCAAGGTGCCGGCTTCGCCAAGGCCTTTGTCGGCCGCTGGCGCATCGTCGAGATGGACGTCTGGGACAGCGACTTCCTCGATCTTGTCGAAGAGGCGCATCTCACCTTCCAGGGCAAGTCCGATGGCGAAATCGCCTTCGGGGCTCTCAAGGGCTTCCTGGACGTGCGCTACGGCACCCGCGACGGATCGGCCTGCGCCGAGTTCTCATGGGAAGGGCACGACGAGAATGATCCGTCGTGCGGTCGCGGATGGGCTATGATCGGCACTGCGGGCAGGCTCGTCGGCCACTTCTACATCCACAATGGCGACGATTCAGCCTTCGTTTGCGAACGCGGTTGAGTTCTTCAACAGCCTGCTAGGTCACCGCTGCTCGGCGGCTATGGTTTCCGCCTTTATTTTTTCGCGCTTGGCTTCAATTTCACGGACAAGCTCATTGGAAGCTGAATATTCGCCCTCACCCACGACCCAAGCCTATCATCTTCTCCAAAGTGCTCTCGGCCGGAGCGAAGCGGCTCGTAGAGCCTCGCATCAAGGATTGGATTCTGAAAAGCGTGCGTGAAGGTCGCTTGCAAATCCCGCAATCGGACGACGGTCATATGAATAACTGTGCAGTTGGCCAGCATACCGATGTCCAATTTTGACGGGATTTCGTCCAACGACTTGAATCCACACCAAGCACGCAGGCACGCTGAAACCCTACAAGCTTTGGCGGGTGGAACGTTCAATGAATCAAAACTAGGGTTGGTTAGAAGCATCGAACATCTTGCACTAGGGAACTGTTGATAAGAAGTGCCAAGCGAAGCGACCGCTGACGTCGACCTGGGTTTCGGCTGCGTAGAATGCCACCACGTCCAAACGCCTAGCAGTTCATTGGGGCAGGGGCCGGCCATCAGCTGGGATTCTACTCGTATCATAATCGAGCTAGTGGTTTTCGGCTGGCGAAACCCTGGAAACCAGCTTCGGTATCGTCGCTTCAGCACGCGAATTCCTCGTGCGCATTGATCGCCTGTCATGAATTTCCTTCCAGCACCTATCCCCCGCTTTCCTGGCGGCGTCCGGGAACGTCTGACCAGATGAAGGAGATCAGACATGGCCTGCGAGAAACTGATCGATCAAAGCGGACGGATGCTCAAGGGGGCGCTCATCACGCCTGTTGCCTCGGAGCCGAACCAGCCCGACACGATCGTTACGTCGGCGCTGCCGCGGGACGGCAGGCAGACGGCCGACTATGGTAATCTGCAGAATCCTTTTCCGAACTGGCGAGTGATTTCTTGTTCCGATGGCGCGTTTTCACATGAACACCGGAGACTGCCCGTCGGTTCGATTAGCACGTTTTTCAAGGGCTTGGCCATCTTGCGGCAACACGCTATCGGCGCCATTTGTGCCGCGGTCGTTGGAATGTCGCCGCTCTCTGCCGAGCCCTTGGCATTGCGCAGCTATCACGCGCCGATCGGCGAGAGTTCGATCTCCGGCATTTCATCAGGCGCCTTCATGGCAGTCCAGTTCGGCACAGCCTGGTCCTCGATCGTCAAGGGAGTGGGGGTGGTCGCTGGCGGTCCGTATTGGTGCGCTGAGGCCAAGATGTGGCGTGCGACGGGTCCGTGCATGAAAGGGCCTGCATCGGGCCTGAACATCACGGCGTTCACGACGAAGGCTGATGCGAACGCGTCAGCAGGCAAGATCGATCCGGATGGTAACCTTGCCGGGCAGAAGATCTATCTCTTTCACGGCTACAACGACGCGGTCGTCGATAGGGCCGTCACCGATGCGGCTGCCGACTTCTACCGTCGCTATCTAGGTGATGCCAATCGAGGCAATCTCTTCTATCAGACCGCCCTCGGCGCCGGGCACTCCTTCGTGGTGGCCAAGGAGGGCGACAGCGGACTGAATAGCTGCAGTGCTAACAAGGAACCGTATATTGACCAATGCGGCTACGATCAGGCCGGAATCATCCTGCAGCATATTTATGGCCGCCTCAATCCACCTAATCGCGGGCAGCTCGCGGGCGTCGTGAAGAGCTTCGATCAGTCACTCTATACCACGCCGCAGGCGCCCGCCGCGTTGAGCCTGAGCGATACCGGCTATCTCTTCGTGCCTCAGGACTGCGAGCAAGGCGCTCTCTGCCGTGTCCACGTGGCGCTGCACGGATGTCGCCAGAATGCCCGCGAGATCGGGCTCAAGTTCGTCAATGATACCGGCTACAATGCCTGGGCGGATACGAACCGTTTGATCATTCTCTATCCACAGACCAGGACCAGCCTATATCGGCCCACCAATCCGCAGGCCTGCTGGGACTGGTGGGGCTACGTCAATCACACGAGCAGCTACGTGACCAAGTCTGGGGCGCAGATCCAAGCGGTCAAAGCCATGCTCGACGCGCTCGCGGCCGATGGCGCGACGCCCGTCAGCGCGACGCGGCAATTGACATCAGCACCTCAGGGGCTCACGGTGATCGATGCTTCGGATACTAGCGTTGATCTGGTCTGGTCGCCGCTGGCAGGAGCAACGACTTACCGCGTGCTGCGTGCAGACCCTGATGATACATTTCAGAGGATCGGCGAGGTTGCAGGAGCCAGCTTCGGCGATTCCGATCTTAGGCCGCAAACAACATATCGCTGGCGCGTCTCGGCCGTTCTCAAAGGAGCAGAAGGACCTGCGTCCGAGGAGGCTAGCGCGACCACGCGATCGACGCCTCCACGCTGCAACCATCCGGGGACTTGCCCGGTGACCAAATAGAAGACTCTTGGTCTCTACCGCCTGCGACGCGAGGCCGGTTCGCAGCGGCGCCTTGCCAATCCTGGCAATCTCATCTTCCAGATGTGGATGCGCTGCGCGGGGGCGTTTACCCATGTCCGATATTGCTCAAGTGTCTGTTTGTTCGCGGGATAATCCAAGCCTGGCGGTACATCGAAGAAACCCGACTGGAGGCTATTGAGCGATCGCACCAATGAGCCGCATAAACATGACAGGTGACGAAACAAAAGATCGACCTCGCTTCGGCATGAAAGCTCCTCGGAAAAATCGGCGGACCGGGCCCAGCTCAAGGCTGATAGCCGCCGTCGATCCGGCTCTCGAGCAGTGCAATCTTCTGCGTCGACCAGGGGCCATCCCGCCTTTCGCAGAGAGGCGGCGGCATCACCGGCCCGCCCTGCGCCTTCAGTCTGCGAAAACTCCGATCAGCATTTGTCTTGACGTCGCCGTACTTGGAACTCGCAGAACCACATCATGTGATTGATGTCCGTCTGCGTAAACAGCGGTCATAAACCTGCAATCAAAGCGTGCTACGTAGTTTGGTCCGATAAATTGCCGCTGCTGGTCGGGATGACGTGCAATGTTTTCTGCTCATTGATTTGTCGGGATGGGTATTCGCGCATGGGCTACGACACTGCTACGGTGAAGATGCTCCGCAACGTCCTTGATGAAGTACTTGCTAGCTCCACGTTCATCGGGCAGGAGCACCGCTCTGCGCTGGAGATCGCGGAGCGCATTCTTTGGCTTGCCTCACAGGGAGAGCGAGAGGCCGCGACAATCAAACAGCACTTGCTGAACGAGTTTTTGGCCAGCGGTAGCAATAGCGTCAGAGCTGAGAAGGCCATCTCGATGGCAAGCATGGCTCCGCGTTTGTGTTCGGGGATACGCCATCGGGGCGCCTAGTGACGTCCATGTCGTCAGCGCCGCAATGTCGTGCGCATCATCCGCTGGCGCGCTGCGATTGATCTGAAGCCCCTGGCCAAGGTTGTCTCCTGCTAACGAGGCTTTGCAGCTTGCATGAGGAATTCAATTGTCGCGAAGACCTGCCTGATACATTCGAAGTCCGCTGTAGGCCGCCATCCCGCAGGGGCGAATGGATGCCAACCAGTTTTCGTAGGTGCCGCGCAGGTCTTTCTGGGCGATACTGTGCAAGGCAAGCGTGGGGCTCACCAATCAATGTGTTTGCCCACGGGTGACGGATGAGCCATTTTTGTCTTCGGTGGATACCAGGGGAAACTATGTCTTGAACGGCAAGGCTGGAGTCGCCGCCGACAGCTTTGACCACGATAAGGAGGCAATGATGAAGCGGATCCCATCATTTCTTCTGGTCACATTTGTGCTCGGGGTCGCTGCGCGCGCCCAGGCTCCTGATCCCGATCCCGCACTGAACAATCCCGATAAGGTGTCGTGGGAATTGTTCACGACGGTCAACAAATCGGTGCCTGGCGTGAACAACAATGTTGTATTCGAGACCTGGGCCTCGAACGAGGATACGTTTCAGCCGAATCCGAAGTTCCCGGGCTCCTCTGCGCCGCCCAACTGCGCGCCGGCGCAGGTCGCGACGCTGACCACAGCGCTACCGCAGCAGCCGCCGGCGAGCCCGGTCGCAAGTCCGAAGATTTTGAACGTGCCGGCGCTGATCGCGCTCGCACCGCGGCAGCCGGGGCTGCAGCCTCACGTTTTGCCGGCGCGGCCTGGAGTCGAAGCCGTCGAAGAGACGCGGCGCAACAGGGCGACGTTTGATTTCATCGCCTGTAACAAGCTGCAGACAAGGGCTGGGCTGCGGGCGGCCTTTGCCAGCGGACAGTCGATCTCGTTTCCGATCGAATCGGTGGAAGTGAAGGCAAACTGGGTGTTGGCGAACGATCTCAGTCCCTCCGAATATCACATCAATACGGCTTCCGATAACAAGCGCTACGCGCTCATTTCCATGCACATCATCTCAAAGCAGGTCCCGAACTGGACCTGGGCCACGTTCGAGCACAAGGACAATATCGGACGCTGCGACTTCATCGGCTGTCACGACAGATTCGGCGCGGTCGTGCCGGATGTCCGTCCGCACGAAGCACCCGGCACGAAATATGATCCGTGCGTCAAGACGCCAGCGCTCAAGAAGCTGTTCGCCGACAACGATCTTCCAGCGCTGTGGGAGAATTATTGCCTCAAAGGTAGCCAGACCGATTTCGTGACCGCGACCGGGCTTCCGGTCCATCTCGGCAATTCAGTGACCGAGGCAGGCTTTGACGATACGTCCTCATGCATGACATGTCATTCCCGTGCTGCGGTCAATGCGAACGGCCGCGGAACGACCAGCGCGGGCTTCCTCTCACCGCCGAATCCGGCAGCGTGTCCCGGCGGCCAGGATCGGCTTTGCAGCCCGAACGGTGCGCCGCTGCCCGAGTGGTTCTGGAACAATCCCGGTCAGCCCAACCAGTCGCTGCTCGCGTTGCAGACCGACTTCATCTGGTCCATTCCGCGCGGGGCGATCGGTCCCTGATAGTCGTGGCGCTAGCAGCGAATCGGCGCAAACGCCCGCCGAAGCGGCCGGCGTCCGGTGATGTCGACTATCTGTCGCCGGACGCGCCGCTGAGCCTGACGCTCTATTTGCGGCATCGTCTCCCGGTGCGTCGGCGGCCGGGAAGCGCGGTCGACCTGTCCGAACTGACGCGACGCGTCACCCTGAGCGAGTTGAGGGCTGAGCGCCGGCGCATCCTCAGGCGCTCGGTCGAGCGTATCCGCCGGTTTGCCGAGCGGCGGGGCATGACCGTTATCGCGGTCGACTTCCTCGGCCGCCGCGTCAGGCTCAGGGCCAGCGCCGCCGCTGCCGAACGCGCGTTCGGCACGCGGCTGGCATGGGTCCGGGACGACGGAGTGTGGCGCTACTACCCGTGTTACGAGCCGCGCATACCGACGCAGCTCAAGCCGATCGTCCATGCAGTTCTTGGCCTCGATACCAGGAAACCGCGGCTCAGCCGGCTTCGGGAGAATGCCAACGCGGGGAACGGAATCGGCCTGCTTCCCTCCGAGATGGCCCGTCTTTACGGTCTCGATCGCGGCGGTCGCGGGCAAGGCCAGTGTATTGCGATTATCGAGCCCGCCGGCGGTTATCGGCCCGACGACATCGTCAAGGCCTGTCAAGCCATGCAGATCGCGCCGCCGCAGATCGTCGACGTCAATGTCGGGAGCGGTCGCAACAGGCCGGGGTCGAATCCTCGTGCGGATGCGGAAGTGACCCTTGATATTCAGGTGGTCGTCGGCGTCGCACCCGAGGCGCGGATTGTCGTGTATTTCACCGAACTCAGCGAGCCCGGGCTGGTCGCCGGCGTCAGCCGGGCGGTGCACGGCCCCGAGCGCCCGAACGTCGTCATCATCACCTGGGGCGAGCCCGAAACGCTCTGGCCGGCAGAGTCGCGGCTCGGCCTCGACCCAGTGCTGCAGGACGCTATCCGGCTTGGGATCACCGTGCTTGCGACGGCGGGTGACGATCTGGCCTCTGAGCGCATGCAGGACGGCAGGGTCTACGTCAACTATCCTGCATCGAGTCCCTACGTGCTGGGTTGCGGCGGAACGCGCATCGCGCTCGACGGCGCTCGCGGCAGCATCGTGAATGAGACGGTGTGGAACGACGACGGCGTGCACGGCACCGGCGGCGGCATCAGCGAGGAATATCAGGTGCCCGCTTTTCAAGCCGCGGCCCGGATTCCTGGTTCGCTCAATGACGGCAGACGCGGACGCGGGGTACCGGACGTGGCCGCTGCTGCCGCGCCGACGAATGGGTACCGCATCTTCCTCAATGGCGTGGACTTCGTCGCAAGTGGGACAAGCGCGGTCGCTCCGCTCTGGGGTGCGTTCATTGCGCTGATAAATGCACGACGCGGCCAATCGCTCGGCTTTGTAAACGATCGTCTGTACCAGTTGCCGAACCTGCTGCGTCCGATCGTCACCGGGGACAACAAGGATACAACGGGCCTTGGTTACAATGCCGGCCCCGGCTGGAACGCCTGCACCGGTCTCGGTTCGCCCGACGGCGGTGCCATCGTAACGGCCCTGACCACCATTGCATGAGCGCGAGGATCGCCGGCACGCACTACCTTGGCAAGATTGTAACGGCGCGCGGCCTCATTAGTGGCAAGGTGCCCGACCATGCGGCGGCCACCTAGTTTGCCGTCACAGCGGACCGGGCGCCGGCTCGGAATCGGCGGACTTGCGCACCTTTCCGCAAAACCGTTCTATTTTCAGGTGATCCTTCTTGAGCCGTCTCAGCTCCTGACGCCACTTTGAGCTGCGCTTCAGGGGGCGTATCGTTTTGTGGGGCGGGCGTCACATAATCGTACGCCGCCGCCAATTTTCGTTTGCGAGCAGGACTCGCGCGAGCAGCGCAAGCGCGTGAGCACTGAAATCTCAATAATTCTTTCCGTCATGTTCGTGAGTGAAACAGAAAGGGCTAAACATAAACCTCGCGTATATTCTCCTGTTCGTCGAACTGCAAGTGATCGTTCGAAACTAACGTTGCAACTTAAGCGAGCGGCTCCTAGCCTAGCGAGGGTTGCATCGTCGCAAACGCTCCAAACGGCATTACAAAAAAGAAAAAAGAACACCAACGACTTGTTTAACTCCAGTAGGGGCTAATGAATCATAACCCGCCGCGGCGGCTCTTCAGGTCGATCTCGAACATCTGCACCGAGCCCAATGGGACACGGGTGGCCCGCTTCGTGAACTGCGCGCGCACGGTCGATCGCATCCAAGAAGTTGCGTATGTCCTAGTCGTCATCGTCTTCGGTCAGGACGGCAATGCATAGCTGTCCAGCGGACGCTTGAGCCAGCTCAAGTATAGCCGAACTTGTGCAGCTGACAGGAGCGGTCCCGCTTTCCTGCGGGCATGCACTCGATCTGGTCGACGGGTCGGATCAGGGCGCCCTTGATCTCAATGTCCCCGGTTGTTGGAGACTGTCGCCACAGGGGTCCCTTCTCACCATGTCCTTCATTCTGCTCCCAACGTACCACCTTAAGCTGATCAAACTTGAACAGCCAATTGCCGGTGTCATCATGTTCCCGAGGCCACACCTTCGCTGAAATACTCTCCAATGAAACCTTGATGTCGTCGGCGGCCATCGGCGCGCACCTTTCGGGCAGCATGGGCGGATGCCTCTCGGAAAACGACATCAATGTCCTCAACAGCCCACTGATGAGGAGCTTGGTCGCGGCGAAGCCATAGTCCGGACTTTGCCAGTAACGGCCGCGCATACCATCGGGCGCGTTGTAAAGGAGGTCGCAGGTTTCCGGCTCTACGCGAATGATAGAGATTATCTGTCGCCCGTCTTCCTCGCCGCGCGGAGCATCGTCATAGCGCCTGATCCGATTGCTGATGACGGTTGCGCTCTCAATGACCCGGGAAGCGATTTCCTCGAAAGATAGATGATCGTTATCAAGATAGGCCCGTCCCGTCGCCCAAAGCCTTGATGTGTCCCATTCCATTTTGCTGGGCGGTCTAATCATCCGTGCCTTCATATTCCAGATCGGCGTTGCCGATACCCCTCCGGGGGTAGCGGGCGGTCGGCGGCATGGTGCCCCCTTAGATGGGCCGCCACCCGTGCGCTATGCTCGATATGGTCGAAGGCGCGAGGGCTATCGTTGCGCATCCGGCCGGCGAGTTCCGATAGGGAGCTTTCTGCGCTTTCCGCTGGTTCCGCCTGGCCGAGATTATCAATGCCGGTCCCCACCACCGAGACGCGCACCGTACCTTCCAACTGCTCATCAAAAGTGGCGCCAATGATAATATTGGCATCCTGGTCGGCCTCTTCGCGAATGCGACTAGCGGCCTGGTCGATTTCGAACAGCGTCAGGTCCTTGCCGCCAGTGATAGAGATGATGAGGCCACTGGCTCGCTTGATCGAGGGGTCTTCGATCAGTGGATTGGAAATCGCGGCTACGGCGGCTTTGAGCACACGCGATGGGCCAGAAGCCTCGCCCCTGCCCATCATCGCCTTGCCCTTTTCGCGCATGATCGAGAGAACGTCGGCAAAATCGAGATTGATCAAGCCCTCCTTGACTATAAGGTCGCTGATGCAGGCCACACCCGAATGGAGCACTTGGTCAGCCAGGGCGAAAGCTTCGCCGAAGGTGGTCTTCTCGTTGGTCACCCGAAATAAGTTTTGGTTTGGAATGATCAGCAGAGTGTCCACCGTCTTCAGCAGATCCGCGATGCCGGCTTCGGCAAGGCGCATTCGGCGTTGGCCCTCGAATTGGAATGGCTTTGTGACAACACCAATGGTTAGAATGCCAAGCTCACGCGCGGTCTTGGCAATAACAGGCGCTGCCCCGGTGCCGGTGCCGCCGCCCATGCCGGCGGTAACGAACACCATGTGTGCGCTGGTCAAATGATCACGGATGGCATCGATTGCCTCTTCGGCCGCGGCGCGCCCGACGTCAGGCTGCGAGCCGGCCCCGAGTCCTTTAGTCATCTGGGTGCCCATCTGGATGAGGCTCTTGGCCTTCGACATCGAGAGCGCCTGTGCGTCTGTATTGGCGACGACGAAATCGACACCCTGCAAGCCGGCCGCGATCATGTTGTTGACGGCATTGCCCCCGGCGCCGCCGACCCCGAACACGATAATGTGCGTTTTTAGCCCGCGAACATCGGTGATGTTGGTCATTTTCGGCCTCACGATTGAGTCGGTAAGCTGGGAATGAGATGACTCGAACTGCTACCTCCCAGCATTGCGATCTGCTTTGATCAACCCGCGGCTAGATGGCCCAGGCTGGAACCGGCTCGTCCCTGGCCGTTGATGGAGCCACCAGCATAGGCGCTCGCGCTCGAGATCTGCCCGATGACCAGCTGCCGTCGCCTCGAGCCGCGCCATCTCTGCCTGCAACGCCAGGATACTTTCCGCTCGCAGGGCGTTGTTTGCTGTCAACCACCGGTTCGCCGTGACTTAGCCGCATTTCGGCGAGATCAACGCACACCAACGCGTTGCCATCGTCGGAAAGTGAGCGCGGCAACTGACGCCGCTTGGCAAACGAACGAGCGGCCCCTGGCCAGATTCAGGCAGTCAGCAAGTGCGACATAGGTCAGCCTCTCATTTGCATCGGCTGTCCTCCTGGGAGCATACCGGGCAATGTGCGCCGACCGCGAAAAGGTAGGCCGTCATGGTTAAAAGAGTCTTAACGCGCAAGCAGACCAATGTTCCGTCGGCGCGCGCGTGGGAGCAGTCTTCATTTCACCCTACGCCTCTCCTTTAGCTAACGAGGGATTGGCGTGTATGATGTGGAATCAATATGAGTTGTGATCACGCCGGAGGCGTTGGCGACCGGCCACTTGGCCTTGGCCATCAACTGCATGGATGTGAAATACTCGCTTCGAAATGTCCAACCCAATTGTTGCGGCTTCCATTGGTCAATTGCTCCTGTAAGCGGGTTCGTCCATCGCCAGTATATCGCCGGCGCCGAGGGAGCGGGGCCGTCTTCCCCATCAACGGCCGGCTGCGGGATGAATTGCTGAACGAGACGCTTTTCACGTCAGTGGCCCAGGCTCGCCTCGCACTCGGATGCTGGCGGGCCGATTACAACTGCGCATCAGAACACCCATCTGGCTATGTGATTGAAGAGAAGAGATTTTGTTGAGCGGGATGCGATCCCGCGGGGTATTTTGGGTTCTGTCGCGCTCGTGTGGCGATAGATTGAGCAGCAGTTGTTATCAGCCAGGTGCGGGCGAGGATCCAAGGACCATCCGGCAGAGGATGGATGGATTCGATCTCGCCGGCTTCAGCGGCCAGTCGGAGCGTCTTGGGCGCGATC
>NZ_PTFE01000142.1:0-15277 GCF_002936975.1 Bradyrhizobium sp. AC87j1 | reverse complement strand
CTCCAGGGGAGGGTAAGCAGCTAGCCCGACAGCGCGCCCTTCACGAGACCGCTCGCCTTGCCGAAATCCATTTGTCCCGCGTACTTCGCGCGCAGCACGGCGATCACCTTGCCCATGTCCTTCATGCCGGCGGCGCCGGTTTCAGTGATCGCGTCCGCGATCGCCTTCTTCACCTCGTCGTCGGCCATCTGCTTCGGCAGATACGCCGAGATCACCGCGATCTCCTCGCGCTCCTGGGCCGCGAGCTCGGCGCGGCCGCCTTTTTCGTAGAGCTCGACCGACTCCTGCCGCTGCTTGATCATCTTCTGAAAGACGCCGAGCAGGTCGGCGTCCGACAACGGCGGCTTGCCCTGCCCGCGCGCATCGATGTCGGCATTCTTGATGGTCGAATTGACCATGCGCAGCGTGGACAGCTTGCGCTCGTCCTTGGCCTTCATGGCCTCCTTGACCGCATTGTTGATGTCGTCGCGCAACATGATCGTGATCCCTTCGAATATCTGACGCCTGATCTAGGCCGTTCGCGGCCCCTAGACAACCTCGGTTCCGAGCCATTCGGTCAGGGCCCGCACTGTCGCTTCCGGCTGCTCGGCTTGCGGCAAGTGCCCGCAGCGATCGAGGACTTTGAGTCTTGCACCGGCGATGCCCTCGGCCATCTCCTTCGAGAGCGCATTCGGGATGGTGTTGTCGGCATCGCCCGTCAACACCAGCGTCGGGCATTTGATGGCCGCAAGCGTCGGGCGAGAATCCACCCGTGCGATGATCGCGGTCTGCTGCCGCAGATAGCCCTCGACGCCGACATCCTCGTCCTGCGCATGCACGAGCTTGAGAATATCGGCATCATCGCGCCGCAACGGATGCACGAGCTCCGGAAAACTCTCCTCGCGGACGGCGCGGAGCTCGCCGCGCCTGGCGCGCTCCATCAGGGCGCGGCGGCGCGCGGTCGCCTCCGGCGTGTCGGGTCGCGCCTGGGTGTTGATCAGCGCGAGCTTGGCCACCCGCTCGGGCGCCTGGCGCATGATCTCGAACGCGATGTAGCCGCCCATGGAATGGCCGGCGAGCGCGAAGCGCGGCGGGGCCTCGCTCAGCACGCGGGCGGCGATCGCCGCCATGCTGTCGTCGCGGATATGGTTGGCAACCATGACCGGGCCGAAGCGCCACAGCGCCGGGATGACAGGGGCATAGATCCGGGCCGAGGAGGCCAGCCCCGGAACCAACAGAATCGGGGTGGTCTGGTCCATTATTGCCTCGCAAGCCCAGGAATTTGCCGGAAATTGTGCGGCCAAGCTTAGGAGCCCGAGACGGGCTGTCAAATATGCAAAAACGCATGTGAATCGGCGCATCTGCGCTTTGACGGGGGCGTCCGGCAGGCTTATGAAACGCGCTCATGACACAACATGACAACGATCCCGCTTGGCCGGACCATAAACCGACCGCGCTCCTCGTGCTCGCCGATGGCACCGTGCTCGAAGGCTTTGGCCTCGGCGCCGAAGGCCACGCCGTTGGTGAAGTCTGCTTCAACACGGCGATGACCGGCTATGAGGAGATCCTCACCGATCCCTCCTATGCCGGCCAGCTCATCACCTTCACCTTCCCGCATATCGGCAATGTCGGTACCAACGAGGAAGACATCGAGACGGTGAACATGGCCGCCACACCCGGGGCCCGCGGCGTGATCCTGCGCACCGCGATCACCGATCCCTCGAACTACCGCGCCACCAAGCATCTCGACCAGTGGCTGAAGGCGCGCGGCATCATCGGCCTCTCCGGCATCGACACCCGCGCCCTGACCGCGCTGATCCGCAGCAAGGGCATGCCCAACGCCGTGATCGCGCACGCCAAGAACGGCGAGTTCGACCTGCATGGGTTGAAGGAAGAAGCGCGCGAATGGCCCGGCCTCGAGGGCATGGACCTCGTGCCGATGGTCACAAGCGGCCAGCGCTTCACCTGGGACGAGACGCCGTGGCTGTGGGACAAGGGCTTTGGCCGCCAGGACAAGGTGGAGTTCAACGTCGTCGCCATCGACTACGGCATCAAGCGCAACATCCTGCGCCTGCTCGCCGGCGTCGGCTGCAAGGTGACGGTGGTGCCGGCGACGACCTCGTCCGAAGACATTCTGGCGATGAAGCCGGACGGCGTGTTCCTGTCCAACGGTCCGGGCGATCCGGCCGCCACCGGCAAATATGCCGTGCCTGTGATCCGGGACGTCATCAAGTCGGGCACGCCGACCTTCGGCATTTGCCTTGGCCACCAGATGCTCGGCCTCGCCGTCGGCGCGAAGACGAAGAAGATGCATCAGGGCCATCACGGCGCCAACCATCCCGTGAAGGACGAAACCACCGGCAAGGTCGAGATCACCTCGATGAACCACGGTTTTGCCGTGGACGAGAGTACGCTGCCGAAGGGCGCCACGCAGACCCACATCTCGCTGTTCGACGGCTCCAATTGCGGCATCCAGCTCGACGGCAAGCCGGTGTTCTCGGTGCAGTATCATCCTGAGGCCTCACCAGGCCCGCGCGACTCGCACTATCTGTTCCAGCGTTTTGCGGATCTGATGCGGCAGAAGAAGAGCGCGTAAGAACGCGCTCTCGTGCCCCCGCTGAACCGGGGCCTACCACTCGCGGCTCTCTGGGTCCCGGCTCTGCGCCGCAGCGTTGCACGCTGCAGCTCGTCCGGGAGACCTGTTGAGGAACACCTCCACACGATAGAATGTTGTCCCGCTGTCTTTTGCAGCCGGAGCCCCACCATGTCCGTCGTCCGCGACAAGGCCGAGCCGCTCGCCATCGTGTTCGAGGATGACGGGCTCGTGCCGAACAACATCCTTCCGTTCCTGGTCTACCAGGGTGCGGTGAAGCTCGACCCGAAGCGGCCGGAAGAGACCATCGAGAACCTGTTCGAAGCGAACGGCTGGGGCGGGACGTGGCGCAACGGTGTCTACGATTATCTGCACTACCACGCGACGGTGCATGAGGTGCTCGGCGTGGCGCGTGGCAGTGCCCGCGTCCGCTTCGGCGGCGACCATGGCCAGGAGCTTGAGGTCAAGGCGGGTGATGTCGCGATTCTGCCGGCCGGCACCGGCCATCAATGCATCAAGGCGAGCGACGATTTCTGCGTGATCGGCGCCTATCCGCCGCGATCGCAGATGGAGGTCACCCGCGCAACGCCGGAGAACCACGCCAAGGCGCTGAAAACGATTCCAGAGGTCGCGCTGCCGCCGGCCGATCCGGTGACGGGCACGGATGGGCCGTTGATGCGGCTGTGGCGGTAGCCACAACGGCGGCGCCGTAGGGTGAATTAGCGAAGCGTAATTCACCACGTCTGTCTCCGCTGAAACAGAAGAGGTGGGTTACGCCTGCGGCTAACCCACCCTACGAACGTTACGGCACCACGCCCTACGCCGCGTTGCTGCCTTCCTGGCGCGTCGCCTCGAACAGGAACCACGTGCGGCGTTCGGTCTCGTCGATGAACACTTCCAAAATGCTGGCGCTGGCGACATCGCCGGCGTCGTCGCAGACCTCGTGCGCTTTGCGCATCGCGGCCGCGACGTGCTTGTTGTCCTGCATCAGCTCGCGCAGCATCTCGCGCGGCGGGACATAGTCCTCGTTGTTGTCCTTGATGGTCTGGAGCTTTGCGACCTGGCCGATCGACTTCAGCGTGGTGCCGCCGATCTTGCGGACGCGCTCGGCAAGCTGATCGGTGGTGGCGAAGATCTGGTCGGACTGCTCGTCAAGCAGCAGATGATAGTCGCGGAAGTGCCGGCCGCTGATGTGCCAATGGAAATTCTTGGTCTTCAGATACAGCGCGAAGGCGTCGGCCAGAAGTACGTTGAGCGCCTCCGAAACCTTCTTGACCCCGTCGGGCGACAGGTCGGTGGGGGTATCGAGATCGGGCGAGACCTTGTTGTTGGTTTTGCTCACGGGAAGCCTTCCTGTTAGGACGCGGACATTGACGGCGCGCCGTCGCACCCCTAACGCAAGGCGGGCAGCGCCGGTTCCTTGACGGGAACCGTTTGGCCGGGACCTTCGAATACCATGGACGATTGGATCGATTATTACGACTCGACGCACACGATCTATGTCAGCAAGCTGCATCGCGACTTGCACTTCCAGATCATCGCGCGGGACATCATCGGCTACATCTCCTCGCCGGACGCGACGGTGCTGGACTATGCCTGCGGCGAGGCGCTGTCGGCGAGCCTGGTGGCCGCTAGCTGCGGCCAGCTGATCCTCGCCGAGCCCGCGCCGGGCGTGCGCGGCCGGCTGATCGCGCGGTTTGCCCCGAACACCAGGATCCGCGTCCGCTCGCTCGACGATGTCCGCAAGATGCAGGACCAGTCGATCGACCTCGTCGTGATGAACTCGGTCGCGCAATACATGGCGCCGGACGAGCTCGATGCCGCGCTCCTCACCATCCGCCGTATCCTGAAGCCCTCCGGCAAGCTGGTGCTGGGGGACATCCTCCAGCCCAATGTCGGCATGTTCAGGGACGTCATGGCGCTGCTTGGCTTTGGCCTGCGCCACGGTTTCTTGAAAGACGCGCTGATCGGGCTGATCAGCACCGCGCTGTCCGATTACCGTCATCTGCGCACGCGCATCGGGCTCCAGCGCTACAGCGAGGAGGAAATCACCGCCAAGCTGAGAGCGGCCGGGTTCGCGGTCCAGCGCGCCCACACCAATATCGGCCACAATCGCTGGCGCATGACCTTCATCGCACGGCCGCCTCTGGTTCGTTAAGCATAACAATTAGCCGTTGTAGCTTGTCGCACTGCAATCGGTAATGATCGCCTCGGCCCGGTGGCGGAAGCGTCTACGCGAGGGCGGTGCAACGCTCTACATCCTGGTTCAAATCCAGGCCGGGTCTCCAGCCTTCGCTGCTTACGCAGCTTCGGCTCGGCAAGCCTTCTCGTGGCGAAGGCTGCCGCGGCGAAGCCCGAAGGGCGAAGCCGGGCGTGTGTCAGCAATCCGCCCCAACCTCAATCCGCCCCAACCACTTCACCCTCGGGCAACAACTGAAGCCGCTCGGCGTCCTTGCTTGCGGAACTGATCACGGCATCGAGCAGGCCGGGAAAACGCGCGTCCAAATCCTCGCGGCGCAGCCGCATGAAGCGGTTGGTGCCGGCCACGCGCGTCTGCATCACGCCGCATTCGCGCAGCTTGGCGAAGTGATAGGCGAGGTTGGACTTGCCCGCGAGCCCGGTGAAGTCGCCGCAGCAGAGCTCGCTGCTGACACGTTCCTGCTGGGCAAGCTGGTAGACGATGGCGAGCCGGATCGGATCGCTCAGGCAATCCAGCACCATCGGCAATTCGATCTGCTCGCGGGTCGGGTGTCGAGGAATGCGGCTCATGACCCGGAAATCATAGCGAAGCGGCCATAATGTTCAATAGTTCTTGAACCAATTGACTTACAAACCACCACACCCAATAGTTCAATAAACGTTGAACATAGGGATATCGTCGAATGAGCGTGTTCTGGCTGGCCTTGGCGGCCTTTGCGATCGGCACCGAAGGCTTTGTTATCGCAGGTCTTTTGCCCGGCATCGCAGCAGATTTGCAGATTTCGGTCTCCGCCGCCGGCCAATTGGTCACGGCCTACGCCCTCACCTATGCCGTGGGCTCGCCGATCCTGGCCGTCGCGCTGAACAATATCGACCGCCGAACCGTGCTGGCCCTGGCGCTGGCGACCTTCATCGCTGGAAATCTCGCCGCGATGGTGGCTTCCAGCTACGCATTGCTACTGGCCTCGCGGATGCTGATGGCGCTGGGCTCCGGGCTTTGCATGCCGACGGCGCTCGCGGTGTCCGTGGCGGTCGCCTCGCCGGAACGGCGCGGCCGAGCGGTGGCGCTGGTCACGTCGGGCCTGACGGTCGCGACCGTCATCGGCGTTCCCCTCGGCAACCTCGTCGGCAGCCTGCTCGGCTGGCGCGCGACCTTTGCCATGGTCGCCTTGATCGGCACTGTTGCGCTCGCCGGCCTGCTGCTCGGCCTACCCCGCGGCCTGCCACGCAACACCGCCTCGCTGGGCGAACGGCTGGCCGTGGCGCGTCACAGCAATGTCCTGGTCGCGCTTGTGATCACGATCCTATGGGCGCTCGGCGGCTTCACCGTGTTCACCTATTTCGCTGTTCCGCTGCGCGGCCTCGGCTTCGATGCTTCGCAAATCAGCCTTGCGTTGCTGGTGTTTGGCGGCGCGGCCGCGATCGGGAACATGTTCGGCGGTTTGCTTGCCGACCGGCTCGGTACGCTCGCCACCGTGGGCCTCGGGCTCGCCGGCATGGCAGCTGCGCTGATCCTGCACTCGGTGGTCCTGAAGCTGATGCCGGGCCAGGCGCACTATGCGGTGCTGGGCACGATCTTCCTCTGGGGCATCTCGGGCTGGGCATTCTACCCGGCCCAGGTCGCCAGCATCATCCGGATCGAGCCGCAGGCCTCGATGATCGCGCTCTCGCTCAACGCCTCCGCCATGTATCTCGGCTTCGCCATCGGCGGGGCGCTCGGAGGGGCCGTGCTGGCGACCCTCTCGCCAAACGACCTCGGCTGGATCGGTGGAATGAGCGTTGCGGCCTCACTTCTGGTGCATCTCGCCCGTGGTTGGCAGGCCAGGCCAAAACCCGTCAAAATTGCCGGTTGATGGGCGTTTTTCGGGGTTTCGCCGCCCCGGAATCTGGTCTAAGACCCACCCGCGCGCGAGGGAGACCACCGCGCTCTCGGCCAAAGGGACGCGCAGGAGCGCGCCCTTTTTTTGTGCCCAAATTCCAGTCCGGCGAGAGTTGATGCCCAAACGTACAGACATCACCACCATCCTGATCATCGGCGCCGGTCCCATCGTGATCGGCCAGGCCTGCGAGTTCGACTATTCGGGCACCCAGGCGGTGAAGACGCTGAAGGAAGAGGGCTATCGCATCGTCCTCGTCAATTCCAACCCGGCCACCATCATGACCGACCCGGAATTGGCCGATGCGACCTATATCGAGCCGATCACGCCCGAGATCGTCGCCAAGATCATCGAGAAGGAACGTCACGTCATTCCCGGCGGCTTCGCGTTGCTGCCGACCATGGGTGGACAGACCGCGCTGAACTGCGCGCTGTCGCTGCGCCAGCAGGGCACGCTGGAGAAGTTCGACGTCGAGATGATCGGCGCCACCGCCGACGCGATCGACAAGGCCGAGGATCGCCAGCTTTTCCGCGAGGCCATGACCAAGATCGGTCTCGAGACGCCGAAGTCGCGGCTCGCCAATGCCTCCGCCCTGAAGAAGTCCTTCCGCGACAAACGTCAGGCTGAACGCGAAAAGCTCTCGGGCGCGGCGCTCGAAGAGCACGATCGGCAGTGGACGCTGGGCGAAAGCGACCGCCGCAAGCGCTACCAGGAATACGCCTTCGGCCAGGCCATGATGGCGCTGTCCGAGATCGGCCTGCCCGCGATCATCCGCCCCTCCTTCACGATGGGCGGCACCGGCGGCGGCATCGCCTACAACAAGGAAGAGTTCCTCGACATCATCGAACGCGGCCTCGATGCGTCTCCAACCAACGAAGTGCTGATCGAAGAATCCGTGCTCGGCTGGAAAGAGTACGAGATGGAGGTGGTGCGCGACAAGAAGGACAATTGCATCATCGTCTGCTCGATCGAGAACCTCGATCCGATGGGCGTGCACACCGGCGATTCCGTCACGGTGGCGCCGGCGCTGACGCTGACCGACAAGGAATACCAGATCATGCGCGACGCCTCGCTGGCGGTGCTGCGCGAGATCGGGGTGGAGACCGGCGGCTCCAACGTGCAGTTCGGCGTCAATCCCGAGGACGGCCGCATGGTCGTTATCGAGATGAATCCGCGCGTGTCGCGCTCCTCCGCTCTGGCTTCGAAGGCCACCGGCTTTCCGATCGCCAAGGTCGCGGCCAAGCTTGCGGTCGGCTACACGCTCGACGAGATCGCCAACGACATCACCGGCGGCGCCACGCCGGCCTCGTTCGAGCCGACCATTGACTATGTCGTCACCAAGGTGCCGCGCTTCGCCTTCGAGAAATTCCCCGGCGCCTCCACCACGCTGACCACGTCGATGAAGTCGGTCGGCGAAGTCATGGCGATCGGCCGCACCTTCCAGGAAAGCCTCCAGAAGGCGCTGCGCGGGCTCGAGACCGGACTGACCGGCCTCGACGAGATCGAGATCGAAGGTCTCGGCCGCGACGACGACAAGAATGCGATCCGCGCCGCGCTCGGTACGCCGACGCCGAACCGGCTGCTCCAGGTCGCCCAGGCCATGCGGCTCGGCTGGTCGAACGAGGAGATCTTCAACTCCTGCAAGATCGACCCGTGGTTCCTCAGCGAGATGCGCGGCATCGTCGACATGGAGGAGAAGGTTCGCAAGAACGGCCTGCCGGGCAATGCCTTCGGCATGCGCACGCTCAAGGCCATGGGCTTCTCCGATGCGCGGCTCGCGGTGCTCGCCGAGACGACGGAGGCCGAGGTCACGGCGAAGCGCCACGCGCTCGACGTTCGTCCCGTCTATAAGCGCATCGACACTTGCGCGGCCGAATTCGCCTCGCCGACCGCCTATATGTATTCGACCTATGAGGCGTTGTTCGCCGGCGCGCCGGCGGACGAGAGCACGCCATCCGACAAGAAGAAGGTCATCATTCTCGGCGGCGGACCGAACCGCATCGGCCAGGGCATCGAGTTCGACTATTGCTGCTGTCATGCCTGCTTCGCGCTGCACGATGCCGGCTACGAATCCATCATGGTCAACTGCAACCCGGAGACCGTGTCGACCGACTACGACACCGCCGACCGGCTCTATTTCGAGCCGCTCACTGCCGAGGACGTGCTGGAGATCATCGCCAAGGAGCGCACAAATGGCACACTGCACGGCGTGATCGTGCAGTTCGGCGGCCAGACCCCGCTGAAGCTCGCGCGCGCCCTGGAAGCCGCCGAAGTGCCGATCCTCGGCACCTCGCCTGATGCCATCGACCTTGCGGAAGACCGCGACCGCTTCAAGCGCGTGCTCGACAAGCTCCGTCTCAAGCAGCCGAAGAACGGCATCGCCTATTCGGTCGAGCAGGCAAGGCTCGTCTCCGCCGATCTCGGCCTGCCGCTGGTGGTGCGCCCGTCCTACGTGCTCGGCGGCCGCGCGATGCAGATCATCCGCGAGGAGAACCAGCTCAACGATTACCTGCTCGGCACGCTGCCGGAGCTGGTGCCGGCCGACGTCAAGGCGCGCTATCCGAACGACAAGACCGGACAGATCAACACCGTGCTCGGCAAGAACCCGCTGCTGTTCGACCGTTATCTCTCGGATGCCACCGAGATCGACGTCGACTGCCTCTGCGACGGCAAGGACACCTTCATCGTCGGCATCATGGAGCACATCGAGGAAGCCGGCATCCATTCCGGCGACAGCGCCTGCTCGCTGCCGGCGCATTCGCTCGAGCCTGAGATGATCGAGGAGCTGGAGCGGCAGACCCGCGAGCTCGCGCTCGGCCTCGACGTCGTCGGCCTGATGAACGTGCAATACGCCATCAAGGACGGCGAGATCTACGTGCTCGAGGTCAATCCGCGCGCCTCGCGCACCGTGCCCTTCGTCGCCAAGGTGGTCGGAACGCCGGTCGCGAAGATCGCCGCGCGCATCATGGCGGGCGAGAAGCTCGCCGATTTCAAGCTGAAGAAGGCAAAGCTCAAGCACGTCGGCGTCAAGGAATCGGTATTCCCGTTCGCGCGCTTCCCCGGCGTCGACACGGTGCTCGGCCCCGAGATGCGCTCGACCGGCGAAGTCATGGGCATCGACCGCAATTTCGAGGTCGCCTTCGCCAAGAGCCAGCTCGGCGGCGGCACGCGAGTACCGCGCAAGGGCACGGTGTTCGTCTCGGTGCGCGAGAGCGACAAGACGCGCATCGCCGAGGCGGTCCGCGAACTGCATTCGCTCGGCTTCAAGGTGCTGGCGACCTCGGGCACCCAGCGCTTCCTGACCGACCAGGGCATCCCGACCGAGAAGGTGAACAAGGTGCTGGAGGGCCGGCCGCACATCGTCGACGCCATCACCAATGGCGACGTCCAGCTCGTCTTCAACACCACCGAAGGCCCGCAGGCGCTCGCCGACAGCCGTTCGCTGCGGCGCGCGGCCCTCTTGCATAAAGTGCCGTATTACACCACTCTTTCCGGGGCCGTGGCGGCCGCGCAGGGCATCCGTGCCTATCTCGGCGGGGACCTTGAGGTTCGTACCCTGCAGAGCTACTTTTCGGAAACCTGATCGCGAGCAGGGGCCAAGCCTTGCGGGGTCGAGCCTTGCGCTAAGTGATTGGCGATGAAGCCACAATGGCCGGAGGAACTGTCCGGCCATTGTGGTTGTTCTGTTCCGGCGCCAAGCCCACATAACGTTCCGGTGGCGATATGCTCAGCCCCGGAAGCACTGACGAATCAAGGTTGCCGCGCCCTCGGTTTTTGCGGGGCGCGCGACTGAAGAACGAGAGAAGAGATGGAAAAGGTTCCGATGACAGCGGGCGGCTTTGCCGCGCTCGGGGAAGAATTGAAGAAGCGCCAGTCCGAGGACCGTCCGCGCATCATCGAGCATATCGCGGAGGCGCGCTCGCACGGAGACCTGTCGGAGAACGCGGAATATCATGCCGCGAAGGAAGAGCAGTCCCACAATGAAGGCCGCATCGCCGAGCTCGAGGACAAGCTCGCGCGCGCCGACATCATCGACATCTCCAAACTGTCCGGCGACACCATCAAGTTCGGCGCCACCGTGACCTTGGTCGACGAGGACACCGAGAAGAAGACGGTGTGGCAGATCGTCGGCGAGGTCGAGGCCGACGCCAAGAAGGGCCGCATCTCCATCACCTCGCCGCTCGCCCGCGCGCTGATCGGCAAGAAGAAGGGGTCGACCGTCGAGGTCAACGCCCCCGGCGGCGCCAAGGCGTATGAAATTACCAAGGTGGAGTGGCGGTAAGAACTTGCCACTGCGGTGACGTTTGAAAGGCCGCGCCCAGCGCGGCCTTTTTGTTTCGGCGTGGTGCTTGCGCTCGATGAACACATGCCTTCACCACACGTCATTGCGAGCGTAGAGCAACAGCATAAACCGCTCTCGTGTCCCGGACGCGCTGCAACGCCCTTAGCGTTGCTGCGCAGAGCCGGGACCCAGAAAGCAACACGGGAAGGCGCGGTGAGATGGGCCCCGGCTCTGCAGCGCACCGCACCGGACGATCCTCCGCATCGCCGGGAGCGCTGCGCAGCGTCCGGGGCACGAGACCGGAGATCTACCTCCGCCCCTTCACATCCAGCGGCACGGCCGCCTCGTACTTCGAATTATGCAGAACCAATGACGTCCGCACATTGCGCACGTGGGGCGCGGCGGTCAGGTGGGTGACGAAATCCTGGAAGGTCGCCATGTCGGGGGCGACGCATTTGAGGATGAAATCGACCTCGCCCGACAGCATCCAGCATTCCCGCACCAGGGGCTCGGCGCGGACGAACTCCTCGAAGGCGCGTAAGTCCGCCTCGGCTTGGCTGGACAGGTGCACGGCGGCGAATACGGTGACGTCGAAGCCGAGCTTGCGGGCGTCCAGCAGGCCGCGATAGCCGTGGATATAGCCCTCCTCCTCCAGCGCCCGGACGCGGCGCAGGCAGGGCGGCGGCGAGATGCCGACCCGTTTGGCCAGCTCGACATTCGTGATTCGACCGTCGGCCTGAATCTCGGAGAGAATTTTCAGGTCGATGTCGTCTAGGTTCCGCGACACTTGATTGGAACTCCTGGCCTTTGCGGCTTTATTGGTGGGTTTGCCGCAATCCTCATAGCCCAGTCAGCAGGAGTAGCGCAATTTTATTGCGCGTGCACCGCAATCGACTTTTGTTCCTTGTTGGAAAAATCCGCCGACAGGCAATGCAATTCTTGCATAGCTCACCAGAAGGCTTAGATTAGCTCTGATATTTCAGCGCCTCCGCGAGGCCTCCCGGCACGTTCCGCGCCCGCGCTGCGAATCCCCCGTGAAAGGCGTCCGTCAATATGTCCGCCCCTGTCCATGCAAAGGTCGTCATTATCGGCTCCGGCCCCGCCGGCTACACGGCGGCGATCTACGCCGCGCGCGCGATGCTCGAGCCGATCCTGATCCAGGGCATCCAGCCGGGCGGCCAGCTCACCATCACCACCGACGTCGAAAACTATCCCGGCTTCGCCGACGTGATCCAGGGCCCCTGGCTGATGGAGCAGATGGAGAAGCAGGCGGTCCATGTCGGCACCAAGATCATCTCCGACCTGGTGATCAAGCTCGACAGCTCGCAGCGGCCGTTCCGCCTCACCTGCGACTCGGGCGATGTCTATCTCGCCGACGCCGTGATCCTGGCCACCGGCGCGCAGGCGCGCTGGCTCGGGTTGCCGTCCGAAGTAAAGTTCCAGGGCGGCGGCGTATCGGCCTGCGCCACCTGCGACGGCTTCTTCTACCGCAACAAGGAGGTCGTGGTGGTCGGCGGCGGCAATACCGCGGTCGAGGAAGCCCTGTACCTCACCAACCATGCCTCGCAGGTCACCATCGTGCATCGTCGCGACCATTTCCGCGCCGAGCGCATCCTGCAGGAGCGTCTGTTCAAGCACCCGAAGATCAAGGTGATCTGGGACAGCGCCGTCGACGAGATCTGCGGCACCGAGAACCCCAACAAGGTCACCCATGTCCGCCTCAAGAACGTCAGGACCGGCGCACTGACGGACGTGAAGACCGACGGTGTCTTCATCGCCATCGGCCACGCACCGGCGACCGAGCTCGTGAAAGACCAGATCAAGCTCAAACCGTCGGGCTATGTCGAGGTCGCCCCGAACTCGACCGCGACCTCGATGCCCGGCCTGTTCGCCGCCGGCGACGTCGCCGACGAAACCTATCGCCAGGCCGTCACGGCCGCCGGCCTCGGCTGCATGGCAGCTCTCGAAGCCGAACGTTTCTTGGCCCTGCGCGCCAGCGAGCGCGCGGCAGCGGAATAAAGATCATGCCCCGAACACGCGACGGATTTACGGATATGGACTGGGACAAGCTGAAGGTGTTTCACGCAGCGGCGGAAGCTGGCAGCTTCACGCATGCGGGCGAGCAGCTCGGCCTGTCGCAATCGGCGGTGTCGCGCCAGGTCTCGGCGCTGGAGCAGGAGCTTTCGGTCTCGCTGTTCCACCGCCATGCCCGCGGCCTGATCCTGACCGAGCAGGGCGATTTGCTGTTCCGCACCGCGCATGACGTGTTCATGCAGCTCCAGGCGGCGCGCGCCAAGCTGACCGACAGCCGCGAGCGGCCGAGCGGCGACCTCAAGATCACCACCACGCCCGGCGTCGGCATCAACTGGCTGATCCCGCGGCTCGGCGAGTTCACCGCGCTCTATCCGGAAATCCGGATCTCGCTGATCGTCACCGACGAGGAGCTCGACCTGTCGATGCGCGAGGCCGACGTCGCGATCCGGACCCGCAAGCCGACGCAGCCGGATCTCATCCAGCGCAAGCTGTTCGCGATGGGCTTCCACGCCTATTGCTCGCCGGAATACATCAAGCGCTTCGGCACGCCGCGCACGCTGGAGGAGCTCGACTCCCACCGCATCATCACGCTCTCGGACGGCAACTTCGCGCCGCATTTGCAGAACCGCAACTGGCTGGTCGAAGCCGGCCGCAACGGCTCGGGTCCGCGCGAAGCCTATTTCAGGGTCAACAACATCCTCGGTCTGGTGCGCGCCTGTCAGCAGGGCCTCGGCATCGCGGCGCTGCCCGACTACCTCGTCGAGGAACAGAGCAAACTCGTGCAGCTGTTCGGCGAGTCGGATTCGATCCAGCTCGATACGTATTTTGTCTATCCCGAGGAGTTGAAGACGGTCGCGCGCGTGCAGGTGTTCCGCGACTTCGTGGTGAGCAAGGCGCAGCGCTGGCCTTCCTGATTTCCGCATGACTGACATGCGGCCTCGGCTGTTGCTGCATGGCGCTCGTCAAGCTCATACTGCTTGCACGCTGAGCCTTCGCGTTGCGCATTTGTCCCCCTCCTCCAGTGGCGCGGGAGTTCAGTAATCCCTCTTGGAAGGTGATTGTGTCGGCCTCACGTGGCCAATACCTTAAGCCGGGCTCGTTCGAGCCCGGCTTTTTTTCAGTCAAATCGGCCTTCGCCTTCCGCGTGTATTGACAGTTCCAGGCATACCCCGCATCATTTGCAGATGATCACGAAGTCGTGCGCAATCTCGTCGAAGGCGATCGCCTCGAAAAAAGGCCCCCATCCGGGGACCTCGGAGTTTTGCGCGCGCTAGACCGGCTTCGTCATCGCTGCAATCCCGAAAACCCCGCCGCCTGGACGGGGTTTTTTTCATGTGCCCTCCGTCTCAGGTTTCCCGAGAAGGAGATGGAAACATGACCGGACTTGAAGATCATTTGCACGGGCTGTGGCTGCCGCTGGTGACGCCGTTTCAGGGCGGCGCGCTCGACGAGCGATCGCTGCGGCGGCTGACGCGACATTACAGCGCGCAAGGCATCGACGGCTTCATCCTGGGGGCGACCTCGGGTGAAGGCATGACGCTGCGCGAAGCCGAGCTCGAACGCCTCGTCGCCATCGTGCGCGACGAGATGGCGGCGGGCCGGCGCACCTTGCCGATCTGCCTCGGACTGTCGGGCGCGGACACCGCGCGGCTGAAGGACCGTCTCGACGAGACCGCGGACTGGCCGATCGACGGTTATCTGATCGCAAGCCCTTATTATGTGCGCCCCTCGCAGCGCGGCCTCTTGGCGCATTTCGAGACGCTCGCCGATCACGCCGCTTGGCCGATTGCGCTCTACAACATTCCCTATCGCACCTCGGTGAACATCACCAACCAGACCATGCTGCGGCTCGCCGAGCATCCCAACATCGTAGGCTTGAAGGATTGCGGCGCGAGCCGCGAGCAATCGATCGCGCTGCTGCGCGACAGGCCGAAGAAGTTTCGCGTGCTCACCGGCGAGGACGCGAACTATTTCGAGGCGCTCGTCGACGGCGCCGACGGCGGCATCGTGCTGTCCGCCCATGTCGAGACCGCGACGTTTGCGGCGGTGTATGCGGAAGCGAAGCGCGGCAACCACGACGCGGCGCTGGCGCGCTGGCACGAGGTGGCCGATCTGACGCGGCTGCTGTTCGCCGAGCCGAGCCCGGCGCCGGCGAAGTATTGGCTGTGGCGATGCGGCCTGATCGACAGCCCCGAGGTGCGCCTGCCGATGGTGGAAGTGAGCAGCGAGCTCGCCGCCGCGATCGATCGCGAGATCGAGCGACGGACGAAGGTTGCGGCGTAGTTTCTCGTTCACCCTCCCCTGGAGGGGGAG
>NZ_PTFE01000141.1:0-15324 GCF_002936975.1 Bradyrhizobium sp. AC87j1 | reverse complement strand
CGATCGTCAACGGCGCCGGCAAGAAGGCCGACATCGAGGCGCGCGTGGCCCAGATCAAGGCGCAGATCGAGGAGACCACCTCGGACTACGACCGTGAGAAGCTCCAGGAGCGTCTTGCCAAGCTCGCGGGCGGCGTCGCGGTGATCCGCGTCGGCGGCGCGACCGAGGTCGAGGTGAAGGAGCGCAAGGATCGCGTTGATGACGCGATGCATGCGACCCGCGCGGCTGTCGAGGAAGGCATCGTCCCCGGCGGCGGCGTCGCCCTGCTCCGTGCCTCCGAGCAGCTCAAGGGCCTGCGCACCAAGAACGACGACCAGAAGACCGGCGTCGAGATCGTGCGCAAGGCACTGTCCTGGCCGGCCCGCCAGATCGCGATCAACGCCGGCGAAGACGGTTCGGTCATCGTCGGCAAGATCCTCGAGAAGGATCAGTACGCCTACGGCTTCGACTCGCAGACCGGCGAGTACGGCAACCTCGTCTCCAAGGGCATCATTGACCCGACCAAGGTCGTGCGCACCGCTATCCAGAATGCCTCCTCCGTGGCGGCGCTGCTGATCACGACGGAAGCGATGGTCGCCGAGCTGCCGAAGAAGGCCGCAGCCGGCCCGGCCATGCCTCCGGGCGGCGGCATGGGAGGCATGGACTTCTGATCCAGCCGCGAAGAAAACGAGAATTACAGAACCCCGGCACCAATGCCGGGGTTTTTCTTTGACGCCGTATTATGTCCCCTTGTTTTCCGGTGCGCTTAGCCCAAGCCCCAACTTCATACGGAAGTTGAAAAGCCGGTGTAGATATGCCGATCACGGCAACAGCAGCAAATATCGCGAATGGCCAGAAGCGTACGTTCAGAACGTCTCAGCAAAATTCGGTCCTTGAGGTTCTTCCTACAGAAGTGCCAAAGCGGCCTTCTCCGCATCGGAAATATCCAGGCGGCGGCCGACACCCATTCCCGCATCCTCTCCTCCAGTTCCAGAGGATCCCCGGCCGCGGATCGGGTAGAACTTGCCGGCCAGGCGCGAGGCGGCTTACACGCGGCTGGTCCGCTCTAATCTCAGCTCCTGATAAGCCTTTAGACGCGCTGCGATCTTGTCGCGCTTGGCGTGCTCCAGCAGAACGGCGAGCGCGAAGCCATCCTCGATGGCTTGCCCGGCGCCTTGCCCGAAATGCGGCACCAATCGGGTGAAGGGCGTCACCGAGCAGCGTCACATGCCCGCGCTACCAATACCGCAATGGCGGCCGATCGTAGATGCCCTACGCTGGCGCTGCTGGGAGACCCGAAGGAGGCACGCGCCGCTGCCGCGGCTGGCCTTGACCGTCCTTCTTGCCGAGGATCCCGCGCGGTTGCTGCGGAAGGTGGCGCATGAAGCCCGTGAGCGGTTCATTTGCTGCAGCAACAAGGTCGGCGTCACCATGGTGCCTGGCCTCCTCAACCCCGCCGAAATCGCGGGTCGCCGGCCTGGCAGATGTAGTTATGGATCGCCTGCCCGATTTTCGCATCCGCCAGGTCCCGGAGGACGCAAAGGAGGATCGTTATGGTCGTAAGGCGCTGCTGGCCGTCGACCACGTCGGTTTGTGAGCGCCCATTACTCCGATACATAGGTCGCCACGACACTGTCGGAGCTATCCCGAAGCTCACTCAAAGCGAGCCGTGGTGCTCGATAATGGTCCAAAAGCGAACATTGCATGCGAAGATCGGGTCTGGTGTGCAGAAAGTTGCGCGCCACTGATCAGTCCTCGAGCTGATCCTCGAATTTTTTCAAAAGGCATGTGGCGAGACTGGGCCCTTCCAGATGCAGTCCAAGCTCGTCGAGAGGATCATCGGACGAGCCGGTTTGAGAACCCCAGTTCATGCTGCTCACGACCGCGTCATCGGTATCCCATAGAAGGCATTTTGCGTGGACTTGCGGACCCTGGACTCCAATTAGATCAACAACGCCGTCGAGCCTTTCGCGATGGGCCGCGACATGCCGTCGTTTAACTGGTCCGGACCGGCGCGAGTAGTAAACGCGGAATTCTCCGAGCCGGCGATCCGATCATGGAAACTGCCGACGTCTTTCGCTTAACACCCAGGGAGCGCGATGCTGAGTTCTTCCGCTCGACGATCCAGATCGCATCGCAAAACGCGGAGCCTGCCCGATCCCCGGCTGCTTGTGAGGGGCACATCCTGGCTGAACCATTATCGATGCGTCGGTTTTACGTGCTTCGAACGAAAGCTGATGTCGCGGAAAGTCATACCCCGCGCACAGTCGGTCCGGATCAAGCGCGTGGTTTGACAGCGGGCCGCATGGATTGTCGCCGCAGCAATGGCGACGTCAGTTGAGAGAAACCGCAGGCGGTCATGAACTGCAATTTGTGCCGGCCGTCATGGATAGCGGGGGGCCGGCGCCCCCGCTTTCCATGCCGGCACACTCGCCAGCCGGCACGCAGCCGGCTATCCGCAGCAGATTTGGCCCCCGACGCCGCGAGCGCCGGCCGACGCATCCGCGCCTTCACAGAAGGCCTATCAATCACCACCGGCCTCAAGGCCCAGCTCACCGCATCCTTTGCGTCGTGATTGTCGATAAATGCTGCCCGTTGGGATTCCTGTAACGATTGGCGAGGCTTTGTAACAATGAAGCCATCTGGTCTGGATCTGATTGAACAGTAAATTCTCCATAGTTAGGGTCGAAAACCGTGGTCCTTCCATTCGAGGCCGACGTCGCCACTGTGTGTGCGCCGCCTTCGGCGAAATACAAGCTGAGCAAATGGTTCGATCCATCTTCGTTGATTTCGTTCACCATGCGCTTGACGTTCGAAGACTTGCCGAATGCGAATCTCTTCTCTTCTCCAGCCGGTTCCAAGCCTGCGTGCTCCAGAATGGTATTTTGTGCCTGAAGGTCGGCCTGAGAAGATCCTGCTCCCCTGCTCCGCAACTGATCCTTGAGATTTTGATATTGCTGCTGCCGTTCAGCCGCTGAGGCGTGCGTTTGCGATCCGGGTGTGAGCGCACTCATTCGGGTTGATGGGCTGTTGTTAAGATTGCGGAACCACTCCGCAGTCAGCCCAACGCAGATGCCGTCCACATTCGCATCACGCAGGTCGGCCGTTCTGTATTCAAACAATGAGGTGGCCGGACTCTCTGGAGAGGACGTACTGGGGTCGGAGGCGCTAGAAGTTCGAACGTTTGCATCCGAGGTATTTGGCTTGCTGCAGCAGGCCCCCATCTTGTCAGGCAGCTCCCCCGGTTGTGAGCTCCACTGAGGCGCGAGATCTGCAAGTGTTTCCGTAAAGCTGCCGCTATCCACCGACTGACTCGGTTCGTCAGCTTGTCTAGTGCATGCGGATGAGCCACTGATTCGATCATACACGACGATTCACCTTTCTGTGCTGCGCTAGTCTCTACGCATCAATTCGGGCTGCGTAGGCCCTGCTGCGAGGATACCCAGGCAAGCTGATGGCGAGCTGACGGGCAGCTGATGTCCAGCTTAGAAAGCGTTCCTTTGTCGGACTTCTGACAATGTCTGATGCGGCGCGGCGTAGCGCTGTGTCAGATCCTCCCGCGCGTCGGCTGCCGGATTCCGGAACGACATTGACAGGCTATCGCTGCGATGCCCTCGCGGCACGCCGCCGAGCGCCCACAGGGCGTTCTGCAAGCCCTCGGCCAGAGCGACGAAGCTTTCGCCGCCGAGCACGACATGGGCATGCTCGAAGCTGGAGAACGCCAGCCGGAAGTGACAGAGCCGGTGATCGAGCGCCTCATACGCGCATGCTGCACCGGGTGATGGCGGAAGAACACTTTCCCGCGCCGTGGGGGCCGTTGATCGAGGCCATGGCGGCCATCCGCGCGCAGTACTACCAGAGGCGCTACCGTAGCGACGCTGGGGGGGAGGCCAGCGTGCGCCGGCCTGAACGCGCGGAGGCAGCGGCGTGCGCGCGCTGCCGTCGGTCCGATCCGATGCAACGCCGCAGCCCGATGCGACGGGTGAAGCGAGCATGAGCGACGCCGCCCTGAGCCGGCGCAAGGACGACCATCTGGACATCGTGTCGGTCGGCGACGGAACCATCGCCGATGGCGGCATAATCGCTTAATGGGCTTGGATAATCGTTGGCGGCTTCGGCGCGAAATGGGTTGATGTCGTGGCTGGCGTCATCTTCCATCCGAGGTCGCGAGCGCCTCATGATGATTTCCAGATCGGCGCCGCAGTGAGTGCGGACAAACCGCCACCGGCGGATTGGCTGACAATCGGCGTCGGACGGGGTCTCTGCGTCGACGTGAAGTTCGCTGGTCGACAGGGCGACGACGGCCGTGATCTTCCTGGCGTCGAACAAGACGGGCGCCCCGTGGTCGGCGTCAATCGGACGAGTGCACCCATGCGAAGGCGGGAAGGGTTAGCAGCGATGTTGCGCGAATAATCTTCTCAATCAATATCCTGCCGGTTGCCGGCGAAAAAGGCCTACTTCAAAGCGGTCTCGATCAAATTGGCCAGCCTGGCTCCCGCCAGGGCGGCTCGCGCTCGGGCCACGTTCTTGGCGTCGGTCTCGTACTCGCGCGTCAGGAGGGCGGGTTCTTTCCCATACTGACCGGCGGCGCGTACGCGAACTGCTTTGCGAGATCGGCGCTCTCTTGAGCCCAGACGGCGGGGTCGACGATCTGCGCCTGCGCTGGGCTGACGCCGGCGCCCGACAATCCGTCCTTGTCGTCCGCGTCGAAGATCGCGCGATATGGCGAGGCGTAACCGCCAAAGATGGCATCCCAGTCCCACGGCCAGCGCCTTCGATGGCGTCGGACGCAAGACTCCGCTAACTGATGCGGCCTTGCTCCATTTACTCGCTGGCGCTAACGCTAGCCCTTCTGTCGGCGTTGGGGGGGCACGGTGAGCAACGCTCGCGAGTTTATCGATTTCTGGGTCGAGAACAGCGTTCACGCTGTCGAGCAGTATCGGACGGTTGGCGCGTCGCAGGACGTGGCCGAACTCACCCGGCGCCTTGTCGAGGCTGCCGAAGGGCAGGGTATTTCGGAAGCCGAGTTGCGGGCTGAGATCGGCGACATTTCCGACTACATCGAAGGCCGGCTCAAGGCTGCGAATAGGGCTGAGAACGAGCGGCGTAAGCCTGTCTAGGCAACCTACAACTCGGCGAGGAAAGCCTTTGCTATCCAGAGTGGCCCTCCGGAAACAGGCCGCGCTCGCTACTCAGCCACTTTGTAAACGTCGCAGGGTTCGAGCTTAAGTTCTTCGAACGTTCGCTGCTGCTCAACGGGCAGCACGACGTCCAACACTTCCGCAGTCCATCCTTCCGAGACTGCGGCGAGGACCAATGTCAGCGCCTGACTTGGCTTGGCCGGCGCAATCCAAACTTGAGCTTTTGAGTCGTCCGCCGTCACATCAACGATGGTGAACGAGTTCCCGAACGAATTCCGCCATGATAGGCAATCGGACGGCGAACTAATGGTTTCTATTCGCGATAACTGGCCGGCGCATCGCAGTGAGCCACTTTGATTGTGGGTTGGCCCTAGCTCATGAACACCTACTCCTTCCCGCGCATTATCTCGTCATGAGGGCAGATGAGCATCTAGGATGGCCCGAACACTACCGACCGCCAAGGGAGCTACCGAGGATGGATCCAACCGCTACCATCTAAGCGAATGGAACAGACTCTGGTGTGCTCTGGAACTACCTGACTTGGTAGCTGCCCAAGCCACGTAGCTAGCGTTAAGTAGGCTTGAGCGAGGGGGCCGATCGAACTCCGTGGATGCTGTGCAGAGCCTCCAGTTCGGTCCGAGGTCGTCCGCTTGTTTTCACGCTCTCTAAAGCGGTCGGGGCGAAGCTTGGCAGATGGAATGGATATGCAACAGCGGAGCCCGCTCCCGAATGGTGATCGACCGGCCGGCCATTTTCGGAACACCGCTTACGTGCTCAATAAGAGCAGTCCCTATTTCGATGCAGCTCACGCGGCCGGCCCCACGGTCGAGGGACGTTCCACGACAGGCGGGCCTTTGTTTTGGGCGCCGGTCCACTGTTCGACTTCGAAGGCAACTCGGAATCGTTAAGGAGAACGTCCTCGGCGTGCCCGCACGGTAGGATGAATATTCCTGGAAGAGCGCACTGATGCCCGACTAGGATATGCACTCATTGTCGGCCAGCGTATCCAGAAAAATGCTTCAACGTCGGTACATTGGTGCGACGGCTTGGCAACTTCGTCCACCAAGATGGAGTTGCCGCCCGAACGCGTGAGCTTCATCAGGCGTCGGCCCGGATCGCCGCGCAGCGTCGAAGTGCTGGTCCCCTCCTGAGCAGCTACCCGTCTTGGACCAAAACCGATCAAACAAAATCTCAGTATCGAGGTACTAGGACAAAACTGAGGGGGAATAATGTCTGACGCTGCGTTAGATCGCACACCGAATGTCACGGGCACCAAGACCTTTAGCATAAACTACGGATTGTTCGCGTTCGCGATCGTTGCGCTGACGATCCTCTACATCTGCGCGCGGCTGTATCAGCAGGCTTTTGGTTTCTCCATGGGACTCGATGCGAGTTCACCTGAATTTGGCGAATACTGGATGACGCTCTTCAAGATCGAATTGCCGGTGTTGTATGGCGCGGGCGCGCTCTGCTGGACCTATCTCTTCCTGACGCGTGACAAGAACATTGAGGCCATCACGCCCGAGGTCGAGTTGCGCAGTTACTTTTATCTGACCATGTGGCTCGTCGTGTACAGCTTCTGCATCTTCTGGACAGGCAGCTTCTTCGCCGATGGAGATGGAGTCTGGCATCAGACGACCCTCAGAGACACGCCGTTTACTCCCAGTCACATCATTCTGTTCTATGCGACCATTCCAATCTATCTCTTCTTTGGCGTAGGCAGCTTTGTTTACGCAATGACCCGCATTCCGGCCTTCTGCAGGGGGATCTCGCTCATGCATGTCTTCGCCGTAGTGGGGCCTTTCCTCATTTTGCCGAATCTCGGTTTCAACGAATGGGGGCACGCTTACTGGCTCACCGAAGAAATCTTCTCCCACCCGCTGCATTGGGGTTTCGTGGTTCTCGGATGGTGCGCACTCGCGCTGGCGGGCGTCCTGATGCAGATCGTCGGACGATTTAGAGAACTCGTTCCGATTGTATTCAAGCAGGATGCAGCGAGAGCGTGACGAAAGCACGTCTGCTACACGTTGGAAAATCGCGGTGCGGGAAGCCGTGCGACAACAATACAAGCCAACAGCCTTTCCCGGACAGCGATCCAAGTCCGGGAAGAGCAGGTAAACCCTAGGGAGAGGAGTCACCTCAAATTACCGACATAGATGCAGTGGCGATTCCGAAAAGGAAAGCTGGCCCCAAGGGTGAGACGGTCATTTCTGTCTCCGGCCTAACCCCCAAGGCAGCAAGATACTCGCGCATATTCGACTTCTTGGTCGTGGCGGCGGTGGTGCCCCTCTTTGCGGGAGCATTCCATCTGCACGTGATGCTCACGGTCGGTGATTGGGACATGTATGTCGACTGGAAAGACCGGCAATATTGGCCCCTTGTCGCGCCCATCTCCATGATCATGTTTCCTGCTGCTCTGCAGGCGATCTTCTGGGTCAACTTCCGTTTGCCCATCGGTGCGACGGTGGGCGCGACAGTGTTGCTGATCACCACGTGGCTCGGACGTTACGCGAATTGGTGGATATGGACAGGCTTCCCGTTCACGGAAGGCGTGCCGTCACAGGTGATCGCGGGCGCATTGTTGATGGATATGGCCTTAATCGTCCTTCGCAATAGCCTGTTCACATCCATCGTCGCGGGCTTTGCGTTCGGATTCGTATTCTGGCCATCGAATTATTCCGCTTTGGCTCCGTTCTATCTCCCAGTCGAGCACCAAGGAATGGTCGCGTCGTTGGCCGACATGATCGGTTACACGTTTCCGCGTTCGAACATGCCCGAATATCTGCGTATCATCGAGCGCGGTACGCTCCGGACTTTCGGTAGCTCGGTTAGTTGGGTGTCGGCGGCGTTCGCGGGCTTCATCTGCATATTCATGCACCAACTTTGGTGGCAGCTTGGGCGTTTTGCGTCCCAGACGACGTTCCTCAAGAACGGCGATGTCGTCAAATCCTTCATGGGTATGAAAAGCAGGCCAGCGTCCTAAAGCGAATAAGCACAGGGAACACGGGTATGTTGTCGCAACTTATAAAACTCGCTGCCGGTTGGCTTGTTGCCTTCACTGCCGGAGTGTCTAGCGCAGCCGCTCATGGCGAACGTGCTCAGGAGCCATACTTGAGGACCCGGACGGTACAATTCTACGATGTCTACTTTTCCAAAACTGACGTGAAGGTGAACGAGCGGTTCGAGCTAACGGGAAAATTCAGGCTGATGGAGGACTGGCCGGACGCAGTTACTCCACCGGATATTGTTTTCGTGTCGAGCGTATCGCCCGGACCGACAATTGCCAGGGTGGAAACATACCTCAACGGTGAGCCAGCGAGGCAGTCTTTCGCTAAGCTGGAACTTGGCCGCGACTACGATTTTCGAATGGTTCTTGAGGGGCGTACACCGGGCAGCAGCCACATCCATCCCTCGATCTCGATCAAGGGATCTGGCCCTCTGGTGGGACCGGGGCAGTGGATAAACATCTCGGGTGATGCGCATTCGTTCGCGTTTCCGATCAAGACTATGACTGGACTGCAGATCGACGACTTGCAGACGTTCGGGCTGACTAACGCGATTGGATGGCATGTGGCTTGGCTGGCCGTGGCTGCGGCTTGGTTGTTGTTCTGGTTGGTTCGTCCACTGTTTTTGCCTCGATGGCTTGTTCTGCAAAAGGGCAGGGAGGATTTGTTGGTTTCGTTGAGGGACACCGGGGTCGGGATTATAGTGGCGGCGATCGTTCTCGTCATGGTCTTCGGCGGCTATGTCCGAGCCAATCAGGAATATCCATATAATGTTCCCCTCCAGAGCGGGTTGAATAAGGTCGCGCCGCGCCCGGCAAGCCCTGCTGACGCAGAGGTCAAGGTCATATCGGCCACCTATGAGGTGCCGGGCCGTTCGATGAGGTTAGCGACCAGGATAACGAACAAAGGGTCAGAACCTCTGTCGATCGGCGAGCTTACGACCGCAAACATCCGCTTCCTCAATCAGGGGCTCCCAGCGGCAGTAGCCAATGTAGATCCGACCTACCCAAGGGATCTCGTCGCACGCACAGGGCTTGAGCTCAGTAGTGATACACCGATAAATCCTGGTGAGACGAGAGAGGTGCTCGTCGAGGCAACGGACGCCGTGTGGGAATTGGAGCGCCTTGTCAGCTTCCTCACCGACGTCGACTCCAAGTTCGGCGGGTTGTTGCTCCTCTACACTCCTAATGGGAAACGCGTCATAGCGGAGATGCGCGGACCAATCGTGCCCGTATTCACCGAACTCAAGTAACCTTGGGTGCGCGAATGTCGCGACGAGGTCAGTGGCAGACGACCGCGAGCGGAAGAGGGGCGTTCCCGGCCGTCATTGTGATGGCGCTCGGCGCTTTCGTTGTTCTTGCCGCCATCCGCGAAGGTCATGCGCACGGAGCGGTGTCCATGGAGGCTGACCAATGCAAGCTGAAAGTGGACAGCTATTTCATGCATTTTACTGGCTATCAGCCGCAGAGCTCGAGAGCCGAATTTTGTGAGGACATACCGGAGGTCGGGCGAACGATCATTGTTCTCGATTTCGTCGACGGGTCCCTTCGAGACATCCCGGTAAGCGTGAACCTGGCTAGAGATGACGGCGTACAAAGGATGGAAATGACAGACACATCATCCAGCATCCTCTACATTCCACCAAGGAAGTATCCGAACGGAACGATAAAGATCGAGGTCAATTTCGAGAAAGCCGGCAGATACGTCGGCATGGTGGCGATCGAGGGTCGTGGGCAAAGCGTGGCAAACTTTCCATTCGATGTGGGGCGAGGCTGGAGTCTGTTACGTCTTCTGGCGTGGTGCCTGGTCATAGTGTCAGGCGCCGTGGGAACGTTTCTGTGGGCACGGCGGCGATACTCGATCGGGCGGGAGCTATCCTCGGCGAACCACAGGCAAAGGCGAGTTGCTTCGATGAAAAGCTTCGTGCTCGTCCTGATGGCCGTGCCGATCGTAATGCCACGCGCGGTACTCGCTCATGCGCATCTCATTCGATCGACGCCGCAAGATGGCAGCGAAATTTCAGCTCCGATCGACCCGATGGTCCTGTACTTCACCGAAGCGCTCGAACAGCGGCTCATCAATGTCGCCCTTTCTCGCGATAATAAATCCGTATCAGGGCTTTCGCAGCCCGTGCTAAGCGGCAACGGGCGAATCGTGAATGTTTCGTTACCTCATCTATCTGCTGGGCTCTATACCGTCAGTTGGAGCGTCGTCTCGATTGATGGGCATCGCACGGAAGGCAAGTTTAAATTTCTCTACCGAGAACCTTGATGGAAACGGTCCTCTCACTTGCGCGAGGGACTGCTTTCGCCTCCACGGCAGCTTTCGGCGGATTCTGCTGGGGTTTGGCACTGTGGCGCGAGGGTCTTGAAAGCGGCACTCGGTCGCGCTTCACGACGATAGCTTCCATCGCTGCGTCCGTAGGACTCGTCCTCGGTCTCTTGTATTTGACGGTTCGGATCGGCGCCGTCCTAGGCAAGCCGGTCTTAGCTGTCAGCTCCAGCGACGTGCTCTTCATCATTTTGGACACGCGGTTCGGGAGAGCTCAGGTCGCGGCGCTTGGGTTTGTGCTAGTCGGAGTTGCGAGCTTGCAACTTCTTCACAAGCCAGGTCTTGCCGCGAGTTTCAGCGGACTATCGCTGCTGGTGGGATTGTTCTCGAGCCACTCGGCGGCTGGCGGCACTATAGCAGACCTCGCGATCAATATGATCCATGTTGCTGCGGCGGCGCTCTGGTTCGGAGGACTGTCAACCCTCGTTGTCGCGATGGCTCGCGACGCAGCGGAGAGGCCCGAAAGTAAATCAAGGCTCCTAAGCGGTTTTTCGACGGTCGCGCTGCCGCTCATGTTGCTCCTGGTCGCAACCGGAGTAGCTCTAGCGATCGAAAACGTGGGGACTTGGCCGGGTTTGGTGGCGACCGAATATGGCTGGCTCCTGACGGGAAAGTTCGCCTGCATCGGCACGGTCCTGTTCTGCGCGACGTTTATCAGACAGAGGCTATTGACGTTGCTAAAGACCGAAGGGGCAACTCAGCCACTCGCGATGGTCTTGAAGATCGAGCTAACCTTCGCATTTCTGGTCACGCTACTTGCGGGCTGCCTGTCTCAGGCCATTCCATCGAGGCACGTCGAGATAGTCTGGCCGCTTTCGTTGCGTCTGGATCCAGTCATCGCTTGGAGGACCGTACCGGGAAGTAACGTTCTGGCCATTGGCGGCTGCATTGCTCTGTTAGTTGGGAGTATTGCCGCATTTGAGCTCGGCCGTATGGGAAGATGGCGGTGGGCGACGGTCGCGGCTGTTGCTGGACTTGGTGTCGCAGGGGCTGTCGCACTGCCCGGGTTGTCAGTCCCCGCGTATCCTTCGACCTACTCAAAAGTTCCAGTGCCGTATGACGCGGAAGCGATTGCCCAGGGGCAGGACGTATTCGCTGCGAATTGCGTAGCTTGCCACGGCCTGAGGGGTAGAGGAGACGGCCCGTTGGCAAAAGATTTGAAGCCGCCGGCCGCCGATCTCACCGCTCCGCACACGAGAGACCATACGATGGGAGACATGTACTGGTGGGTGAGCCATGGCTTCCCATCCTCGGCGATGCCGGGCTTTGCCGAAAGTCTGTCGGAGTTAGACAGGTGGCGAGTGGTCGAGTACGTGATGGCTCTATCGCTTGGCTATGAAGCAAGAATTCTTGGTCCCGAAATATCGGCGGGGCAGCCGTGGCTTCACGCGATCGACTTTCCGACGTGCCGCGGCGTTGACCCGAGAGAGAAGTTGAAAGATAGGAGCGATGGGCGCTCAAAACTTGTGTTGATCTTCCGAGATGGCATCCGAACGCAGCGCCTAGATCAGTTGACGCAACACGCGCGCGCCATCGAGCAAGCAGGCGGAATGATCGTCGCGGTGATGCCGTCTCCCTCCGAGGAGTTCCCATCTCCAAGTGAGTCAGGAAATCCCTGCATCGTGTTCGACATAGACCATCGCATTGCCGCTGCGTGGAACCTCTATCGGCGCACAATGGCGAACCCCGGCTTCGATGACAACGATTCGCCCCCAGCGATAATCGAGTTTCTTATCGACAGATTCGGATTCGTGCGCGCACGCTGGCGTTCGGACGAGACCGAGAGATTAGCATCGCATTCGCAACTGGTCGACGCAATTACGCAGCTCCAAGTTGAACCGGAGATCAACAAGAGAGGCGTTCATGACCATTAGCGGTCCGGGCCGCGCTTGCCCTCACTGCTGTCTGGCTCCCGCTGATCGCACTCGCGATCAATGCTCTCGCCGAGCGCAGTCCCCCCGCGAGTTTCAATCGATCATTTGTCGCGGCGACAGGTCTAGTGCCAGCAAGATCGCAGGCCGGGACGAGCCATGATCATAGTAGCGAGCAGATTCTGCGTCGACAAGCAGGCGGTAGCTCTTTTGGGGCACTCGGGTGGGGGATCGGTGGCAGAAAAAGAGCATCTCATCTCGCCGTCCCGCATCAGCCCCCGAGTGACCGTGGCTAGCGCTGCCGGTATTCAGCGGAATGATCTTGATCCAGACCAGTTAGCCCGCCTCTAAAAGCGGCAATTGCGGGAAACGTTCGCTGACCACCTTTCCCGCGAACATAAAGTGGTAAGCGCTAAACGCGGATTACAAAGGAGGCCATGATGCCTTGGAAACCCACGATGTTGAAGGCGAGTGCAAGGGCATTGCTGTCGCCGATTGCCGGTGTTGCCGTCCTGGCTTTTTTTAACAGTACCGCCTTCAGCTATGAGTTGGAGGTCGGAACACTACTGATCCAGCATCCCTGGGTGGCTGCAAAGGATACGACCAATACCGCGACGACGGCTTATGTGATCGAAATTCAGAACAGGGGCACAGGGCCAGATCGGTTGCTCGGGGCCTCGCTTTCGGGCGAGAAGGGGATCTTGCAGGAAGCCGATGCAGGCGCACGGCCAGCTAAGTTCGCCACCCATGAGCATGGCTTTCAAATAGAACCTGGTGGTTTCGTTCGTCTTCAACCCGGTTGCGCGCGGATTCTGTTTGAAGGACTTCACGGCGCACTAAAGGAAGGAGAGATGGTCAAAGGGACGTTGGAATTCGAAAAGGCGGGCACCATAGAAATCGAATTCACGATCGAGCCGGCAGGCTTGGCTGAAGAGGATGGTACGCCAATCCATCATCACACTCACCACTAAAAGTGCCAGGAGATGGCGAAGCACGGACGCGGTCTGAGGCAGGTTGTGGGAGATCGAACCATGAGGGCGATGGGCATTTGGGAACGCCCCAGATATGGAAACATTCACGACCAAGTAGCCGTACTCTCTAATTGGCAGGACTGAAGGTCATGATGGGGCGTCGGCAAGTCGAACAGGCTGCGTTGTTCTATGAGTTCACGCTCGAAAGACACATCCCGGCCGACCACCTACTCCGGTCGATCGATAGGTTCGTAGAGCTTGAGGACCTGCGCCGGGAGTTGGCGCCGTTCTACAGCAACATCGGGCGGCCTTCGATCGATCCCGAGCTGATGATGATGCTCCTGGTGGGATATTTCTTCGGCATACGATCGGAGCGGCGCCTCTGCGATGAAGTCCACCTCAATCTGGCGTACCGATGGTTTTGCCGGCTGGGTCTGGAGCGGACTGTCAACGATCACTCCACGTTCTCGAAGAATGGCACGGCCGCTTCCGTCGGAGCGATCTTCTTCCGTCGCGTGCTCGAGACTGTCTTGCGCCACTGCATCCGGGCGCGGCTGGTCGGTGGCGAAGGTTCCTGTTGAAGGCGATTACAGCCGCAGACGCTCGCGCTGTCTCTGCGGAAGAGCATTGCGTCGCGCCTCAGAGCGATATTGAGCTGGGGAATTGGGCTGGCCACTCTCACAATCGGCTTCGTTGCTGTGCTTATCGGGCAGCGGCTGGCCAAGCTGATTACCCGCATGAGCGCAGCGATGCGCCAACTGGCGGCTGGGCAATTCGACGTCACGCTGCCCGGCCTTGGCCGTTCAGACGAGATCGGCGATATGGCGCAGGCCATGGAAACATTTAAGGTCAGGTCGCGTGAAAAGGTGCAAGCGGAGCTTGCGGCGAATCAGGAACAGGATCGCTGGGCCGGGATGCGACGCAAGGCGGAGCTTGGAGAGCTTGCCAGCACGTTTGAACACGCCGTGAGCGGCGTCATCGATACGATGTCATCCGCCTCGACCGAGCTGGAGGTTTCCGCTCGCGAGCTGACGGATACGGCCCACGTTACTCGGGAGATATCTGACAACGTTGCGTCGGCCTCGGAGGAAGCGTCAGCCAATGTTCAGCTTGTTGCTGCCGCAACGGAAGAGATGATGGCATCCGCTTCCGAGATCGGCCGGCAGGTCGAGCAATCTACAGAGATCGCCAACTCGCGACAAAGCTCGCCGCGAGCAGGGCCGCGCGCCCCTTGATGGCCGCGTGCGACAATTTGGCGTCGGTCGCAAAGGTGATGGCCTTCGGTTGCACCGTGGTGTCGATCGTGACACGCTTGAGGTCCTGGCTGCGCAATGCACCGACCTTGTGCGCCACCCGCAGGCTCTCGGCCAGCAGCAGCTCCAGCTTGTCGCCGAGCCGCTTGTGCCAATGGCTCAGGTCGCTTCGCTCGTGCGGGAAGGCGTGCTGGAAGAACTCTTCGCCGGTGAAGAACTGGAAATACGGGTCGTGGACCCAGCGCTCACAAATGCCCTCATCGGACCGCCCGTAAATGTGCTTGAGCAGCAAGAGCCCGATCATGAAGCGGGTCTCGATCCCGGGCCGACCGTTCTCGCTGTAGAGCGGCGCGACCTCGCCGTCGATCCAGTCCCAATCGACCTTGCCGGCGAGCTGAACCAGCTCGTGCTTCATGTTGATGATCTGATCCAGTCGCGCTCGGAACAGATCGTTCCATCCCGTCGACTTGTGCTTCTTCGGACGCATCGCTCCCTCCGGTGCACCACAGAATCATGGTCCACGGCGAAAAGGAATCCACAAACAAGATTGCAGGGTTTGACCGCCTCTATCCCCCAATCCCTGCAATCTCAAGCCGTCTCGAATCCGATAAAATAGGCTCTCGCTCAATCGCTTAGACCCTTGTTCACATGGCGTAATCGCGGCTGACGTCTTCTTGCGAACACGAGGATCGGTACGATCGGCGTCAGCAAATCGAAAAGGAGCCGCGCTATGAAGCAGTACGTTGGTCTGGATATCTCTATGGAAGAAACCA